>JACZQQ010000318.1 GCA_022545645.1 Acidobacteriota bacterium
CTGAATCGGGAGCAGTGCGTGAGAATGCCCGTAGGAAGCTTCAGGAAAAGGGATTGGACCTGATTGTAGGAAACGATATCTCACCACAGGATCAAGGCTTTGAATCCGATTTCAACCAGGTCATCGTCATCGATAGTGACGGGAGGGAAGAGGAATTTCCTCTCCTTCCCAAGATGGATGTGGCACGCATCCTCTGGGATAAAATTGAAACGCACTACGCGCGGAGAGCCGTAGACCACAGACAACAGACAACAGACATCAGACAATAGACCGAAAGACAGGAGTCAGGAGCCAGGAGTCAGAATCGAATTCAGATTCCAGAATTCAAAATTTCCGATGGTAGGGTTCACCATGCAGTGGTCAGCTGTCTGTTGTCTGTTGTTTGTGGTCTGTTGAATCATCATGCCCAAATCAGGTCTCGTTGCCCTCATTGGCCGCCCCAACGTGGGTAAATCCACCCTTCTCAATCAACTGGTCGGACAAAAAGTAGCCATCGTCAGCAATAAGCCTCAGACCACACGCAATCGAATTATTGGGGTTCAAACAACCGAAGAATGCCAGATGATTTTCCTGGACACGCCCGGAATTCATCGCCCCGGACACCTTTTGAACAAACGGATGATGGAGGAAGTTTATGATTCGCTCAGAGGGGTCGATCTGCTGGTTCAGGTTGTGGATGTCTCCGAAAGGTATGGCAAGGGAGAAAAGTTTGTCCTGAACTTGGTTCAGAAGACCCAGAAACCCACTATTCTTGCCCTCAATAAGATCGATCTCATTAGCAAGGGCAAGATTCTTCCCGTACTTGAATTTTACAACCAGCAGTTTGAGTACCGAGAGATGATCCCCCTTTCCGCCCACAAGGGGGACAATTTCGAGTTGCTTCGGGAGAAAATCGCAGAGAATCTGCCCGAAGGGGGGGAGTGGCTCTACCCTTCTGAGTACATCACCGATCAACCGGAACGCTTCATGGTCTCGGAAATCATTCGCGAAAAGGTGTTGCACCACACTCGCCAGGAACTTCCCTACTCGACAGCGGTTCTGGTGGAGGTCTACGATGAATCCAAGAGGCAGCAGGGATTCATGTCGATTACAGCCTCCATCATTGTGGATAAAGGCAGCCATAAAAAGATCGTGATAGGTCGGGCTGGACAGATGGTTAAAATCATTGGCACGGAAGCACGGGTGGATCTCCAGAAATTTCTGGATCTACCCAAGATCTACCTTGAATTGAACGTTAGGGTCCTCTCAGGGTGGAGAGATAAGGATCATTTGTTGGATGAGTTGGGTGTCAGGTCCGCGAATTATACTCAGGAACTAAGCATAGACAACAGACTACAGACAACAGAGCGGAAGATGGAAGATGGAAGTCAGAATCCAGAAGAATAGGAAGCTCAACGTTTCTTAACGGGTTCTAAGTCTTGTCTGCTATGTGGTCTATTGTTTGTCTGTTGTCTGTTGAATCATGCGTGAGGTTGTAGAGCAACTCAAATTCTTTTCGGATCTAGGTGTGACCCATCTCAACGTGGGAACCGACGACTCTCCCCAATCGCTCGAGGAAATCCGTCAGGAGATCGGCGATTGCCGGCGTTGCAAGCTGTGGGAAAAGCGCAATTCCATTGTGTTTGGGGTAGGGAATCCGGACGCTGATCTGATGTTTGTGGGGGAGGCTCCGGGGGCGGACGAAGATGCCCAGGGAATACCCTTTGTGGGGCGGGCCGGCAAGCTCCTGACCAAGATTATAGAAGCCATGGGGCTGACCCGAGAACAGGTCTATATTGCCAACATCTTGAAATGCCGTCCTCCGGGTAATCGCGATCCGGAGCCGGATGAGGTGGAGACCTGTGAAGGCTTTTTATTTCAACAAATCCAGGCTGTCCAGCCCAGGATTATTGTGGCTTTAGGCAGGCATGCTGCTCAGCTCCTGCTGCAAACGAAGACTCCCATTTCCAAGATCCGGGGAGAATTCTTTCAATTTCAAAACAGTCTCCTGATACCCACCTTTCATCCTTCCTATCTGCTTCGCAATCCCTCGTCCAAGCGTCAGGTGTGGGAGGATATGAAGGCCGTTCAGGCGCGCTTGAAGGAAATGGTATAAGAGAGAAGACAGGAGACAGGATACAGGAAATTCTCTGGGCGCGAAGCGCACTTGGAACGAGGCACTTAACCCGAAATCAAAACTGGGAACTGATCTTGTGAGCGCTCTCTTTGCCGATGTGGCCGTGCCTCTCCCTCTCTTCCAGACTTTCACCTACTCTGTCCCGGATTCCCTCGGGGACGAGCTTCACCCCGGGTGTCGTGTCTTGGTGCCTTT
>JACZQQ010000119.1 GCA_022545645.1 Acidobacteriota bacterium
CATCGTTGCCTCAGGACCGCGCAGATCTCTTCCTCACGGCTCCTCCACTGCCAGGGAGATCGAATCGGATGAGTTTGTGTTGCTGGATTTCGGCCTGAAGTATCAAGGCTACTGCAGTGATCTCACACGAATTCACTTCTTGTCTGATGCCCAACGACCGGCCATTTATCAGGTGGTTCAAGAAGCCCAGGAGGCGGCTCTTTCCTTGATTGAACCCGGGGTTCTCTCTTCCCGGATCGATGATGCAGCGCGCGGAGTGATTTCACAGCATGGATTCGAAGATTACTTCGGGCACAGTACCGGGCACGGTCTCGGTCTGGAAGTACACGAGTTGCCCAGGATATCCAGTGCCAGACCGGATGAGATTCAGCAAGGGATGGCCTTTACCATCGAGCCGGGAATCTACCTGCCAGGCCAGTATGGCGTGAGAATCGAAGACGCTGTGGTAGTAACCCAGAACGGCTATCAGTTACTTTCCAACCGAGATCAGTAAGGTACTGAGAGAGTTGGGGGGGAGAATTGAATTCGAATTCATGTATCACCCGGGCTAACGCCTTATTAATTGACTAATCAACACCAAGCAAGGACAATAATCGCGGCATGAACATCAAAGAGCTCAGAGAGCTGATCGAGCTGATTGAGCAATCCAATATTGAAGAATTCGAGATGGAGAGATCTGGAGTTCGAATACGGATCAGCAAGAGTCTAACCGGTCCAGTCGTCGCACAGGCGCCGATTGTCGCCAAAACCCCTTCAACGGATTCCTCCGAAAGCACCCTAACAGAGGAGACACCTGAAAAAGAGGAAACCAACCATATCTTTACAGCCCCCATTGTGGGGACCTTCTATCTGACCCCCAAGCCGGATGCGGAACCCTTTGTCAAGCCAGGAGATCATGTGACGGAAAGCACTGTTTTGTGCATTATTGAAGCCATGAAAATCTTCAATCAGATTGAATGCGAAGTCGAGGGCGACATCATCCGGATACTTGTCGAAAACGGCCAGCCGGTGGAGTATGGCCAACCTTTATTCGAAATTCAGGTAAACAGCTGACCCGATGTTCGGAAAAATCCTCGTTGCGAATCGCGGTGAGATCGCGCTACGTATTATTTATGCCTGCAAGGAACTGCAGATCCCCACGGTAGCAGTTTACTCAGAGGAAGATCGCCACTCTCTTCACGTTCGCTTTGCTGACGAAGCCCTCTGCATTGGGCCTGCCAGGAGTCAGGAAAGTTACCTCAACATCCCCAGTATCATTAGTGCTGCTGAAATCGCCGATGTGGATGCGATCCATCCCGGCTACGGCTACCTCGCCGAAAGCTCTCATTTTGCCGAAGTGTGTGAAACCTGCGGCATCAAGTTTATTGGCCCCTCTGCCGGAGTGATGGAACTCATGGGAGACAAAGCCCGGGCCAAAAAGAAGATGAGCGAAGTCGGGCTCGCCATTGTTCCCGGCACCGGCATTATCAAGGAAGCCGATGGGAAACTGGAGCAAATGACTGAAGAGGTGGGCTATCCGTTAATCCTCAAAGCGGCGGCAGGCGGTGGAGGAAGAGGAATGCGAGTCGTGACCGAGCCCGAACAACTATCGAATGCTCTGGCCATTGCTCAATCAGAAGCTGAGAGCGCCTTCGGTAGCTCAGATATTTATGCCGAACGCTTCCTGGAGAATCCCCGCCATATCGAATTTCAGATTTTGGCAGACCAGCACGGTAACGTTGTTCATCTGGGAGAACGGGAGTGCACGATTCAACGCCGCCATCAGAAGTTGATCGAGGAATCTCCAAGCCCCTTTGTTTCTGAGGAACTTCGACAAGAACTGGGGCAGAAGGTCGTTCTGGCCATGAAGGCCGTCGGTTACGAAAATGTTGGAACCGTAGAATTCCTTTTCACCCCGGACGGCAGCTCCTACTTTCTGGAAATGAATACTCGTATTCAGGTGGAACATCCCGTTACAGAGATGGTCACCGGACTGGACATCGTCAAGGAACAAATTCGAGCGGCAGCCGGGGAAAAACTACGCTTTGCTCAGCAGGACATCACTTTTCGTGGGCACAGTATCGAATGCCGAATCAATGCGGAGTGTCCGGAGAAGTTCACCCCTTCTCCCGGGCGTATTACAGCCTTCCATCCGCCCGGCGGTCCCGGTATACGAGTGGATTCTGCCGCCTTCACCGAGTATCTGGTTTCTCCCCACTACGATTCCTTGATCGCCAAGCTGATTGCCCATGGCAGCGACCGACAAGAAGCTCTGGCCCGCTTGAATCGGGCGCTGGATCTATTCGTCATCGAGGGGATTCAAACTCTGATCCCTCTGCACAAGAAAATCATCAATCATCCAGATTTCATCGAAGGTCAATTCGACACTTCGTTCGTGAGTCGATTGAATTCATGAGAGAGAATCCCTCCATCCGAGGCCATTGGGGATCCAAATGGGGATTCATTCTGGCAGCTTCGGGATCCGCCGTCGGCTTGGGAAATATCTGGAGGTTCCCGACCATGACCGGGCAAAACGGGGGGGCCGCCTTCGTCTTGATCTATCTGGGCTGTGTTCTGATGATTGGTGTTCCGGTGATGCTGGCGGAACTTTCCATCGGTCGCAAAGCAGGTAGCGACCCTGTGGGCGCCTTTAAGATTCTTGCCCCCAACACCTGGTGGAAGGCAGTGGGAGCTCTGGGAGTGTTCACCGGGTTCATGATCCTCAGTGCTTACAGCGTGGTGGCCGGATGGACGGTGAAGTATATCCTGGTCACTTTGAGTGGTCAGTTTGCCGGAGTGGATTCAACCACTATTGGCAACATTTTCAGCGAGTTTGTCGGCAACGGCCCCTCAACCCTTTTCTATCACCTCCTCTTTATGGGGGTGACCACTTGGATTGTCAGTGGCGGGATTGAAGGAGGCATCGAAAAAGCCACCAAGATTCTGATGCCCGTTCTGGTCGCCCTGCTCCTTCTTTTGGTGGTCCGCTCGGTCACCCTTCCGGGAGCCCGGGAGGGTCTAAACTTTTATCTCAACCCGGATTTCAGCAAGGTCGACTTCGTCGTCGTCAGGACCGCGCTGGGACATGCTTTCTTCACACTCAGTTTGGGGATGGGAGCCATGATCACCTATGGAAGTTATGTTTCCCGGAACGACAATCTGGTCTCCAGTGCCATTTACATCAGCCTCGCCGATACGATGATTGCGTTTCTGGCCGGATTCGCCATCTTTCCAGCCCTTTTCTCCGTTCCCGGCCTGTCTCCGGAGGCCGGCCCCGGCCTCATCTTTTTGGTCCTTCCCAACATTTTCAATGCCATACCCTTGGGACAACTGTTCGGGACGATCTTCTTTTTCCTTTTGGCAATTGCTGCTCTGACCTCCACCATTTCTCTCCTTGAGGTGGTGGTGGCCTATTTCATCGACCAACGGGGATGGCCAAGAAAAAGGGCGGCTCTCGTGGTCGGTTCCTCCGCTTTCCTGATGGGGGTTCCCAGTGCGCTGAGCAATGGCTCGGTCTCTTTCTTGTCGGGATTCATGGATCTGGCCTTTCGCTACTTCGGGGAGATCGCCCTGGCCGTGGGAGCCTTGTTCCTCTGTCTATTTGCCGGTTGGAAGTGGGGTATTCACAAGGCCCTGGAGGAAATTCGCATGGGCTACCCTTCCTTGCGGCTGGCAAAGTTGTGGAGCTTCTTGGTCCGCTATGCCTGCCCGGCAGCCATTGCCTTTATCCTGGTATCGTCTTTTAGATCCTGATGCGCCACCTCAAATTGGGAAAAGTGTATCCCATCACTGCTTCCAACAACCTCAACGGCTTGGATCACGTCCAATTAGTGGAGCAATACTTGAAAGGAGGGGCCCGTTTTCTTCAGGTGCGAGAACCCACCCTTCCCGATTCTCTTCTCTATCCACAATTGCTGAAGATTCGGTCTTTGTGCGAGCCATTGGGAGCACAATTTCTGATCAACGACCGGGTCGATCTTGCCCTGGCTGCCCGAGCCCATGGAGTTCACTTGGGTCAAGACGACCTGCCCGTGCGGGTGGCCCGCGATCTATTGGGAGAGGAGGCCATCATTGGCCTTTCCACCCACAATCGCCAGCAGTTTCTAGACGCTCAGGCTCAAGACCTCGACTACATCGCCATGGGACCCGTTTTTTCCACTTCCACCAAGGAAACGGAGAATCCAGCGCTGGGAGTCGAAGCTCTGGGCGAGCTTATCGCTGACAGCCGCTATCCGGTGGTTGCCATCGGGGGGATCTCTTTGGAAAAAGCTCCACAGGTATGGACAGCGGGAGCGGATTCCGTGGCCGTGATTTCCGACATCGCCAATGCTGGAGATCCGGCCCAGCGGGTCTCCCAATATCTAAGTTTGGGGAAGGAGTCTCATCCTTGAGCGCCGGGGAACCATGCACACCCCGATGGCGATTGCTTATTTCGGTGATCCGTTAATGAACTTGCTGTTGTTTCAAACCCAAGCTGGAGATCCTTACCCCATCCTGGAGATCGTTTCCAGGCCCGAACCGGGTTTTGCCACGGGTTCAGGAAGATGGAGCCGAATCAAGAAAGGGGTGTACCAGACTTATCGGAGGCTCATGGACCGTGTGGACTACCACGAAAGACTCTGCTCTCAGCTGCGACACTCCACTGAACTTCAGGTCTTCCATCCTTCCAACATCGATTCGACTGAGGCACACAACAGGCTTCATGATTTCCTCACATCTTGCTACAGAAAACACAGCCGTTGGGTCGGCATTGACGCTATTTTGGCTATCGTTGTGGGGGCTCCGCTGATGCCCCTGCCAGGTCCAAACATCTTCTTCTTTTACCCGGCAGCACGGACTCTGGGGCACTATCTGGCCCGAAAAGGGGCTCAACATGCTCTGAATTGTGATAAGCTATCCTTTCATAGTGAGCCACTGATCGACCAAGTTCAAAATCATCTGCAGGATTTAAAAACAGTGCAAGACACCCTTGCCGGGCTGGTAGAGCATTATCAGCTGCCGGACCTTGAAAGACTTCTCATCCCCTTAGGAAAAAAATGAACGAGAATACAGAGTTTCTCAGCCGGGTCGCCATTTTCGAAGATTTGGCCGAGGCCGAAATGGAAACGGTGGCACCACTCTTCAAGGAACGAACCTACAAGAGAAATGAGGTTATCTTCCTCGAGGAAGACACCGGAAAGTACATGTACGTCATCAAGAAAGGGCGTGTGAAGGTTTCCCGAGCCCTGCCCAATGGCAAAGAGGCCATCCTGACCTTCCACGAAGTCGGAGAGTACTTCGGTGAGATGTCTCTCATCGATGGAGGAACCACCCCTGCCAACGTCACAGCCGTCGTCCCCACCACAATTCTTGTGATCACTCGTCACGACTTCTCGGTCTTGCTGAAGAACCCGGCAGTGAACGCCATGTTCTTGAAGATGCTGTGCAAGCGATGCCGGGATGCCTGGGCCCAAATCTCCGTTCTCGCCTTCCACCATGCCGACGCCCGGGTTCGCGGAGCGCTCTATCATCTATGCCAAAATCGCGGGATCCAGACCGATCATGGCATGAGAATTAATTTGCACCTGACCCATCGGGAATTGGCTGAATTGGCTGGGATATCCCGCGAAACCGCAACCCGAGTGTTGGGACAACTCCAGAGTGAAGAAGTTCTCAGTGTCGAGAAGGGTTATTTCCTGATTCCCGACCCTGAAAAACTGATGGAACCCCTCCTCTTCGAGTAAAGCGCTTCGTGCTGTCGTGCTTTCGTGCCTTCGGACTCTAGAGCCCTGTCAAGGTCTGTTGACAAGTGCGCTCTTCTCTTCTAAGAACCCGCTAACACCTTCTACCCCTTGTTCTTATCTCCAGACAGCGGCAATCATGCGTCAACTGGGGTTGTCATGGTTCGAGCAATCGATGCACCCCCACTTCCAGTCAACTCCCCCTGATTCCGTCTTAATCCTTGTCAATACAGGCGTTGCGCCGATGTGATCCCCATATTCTTCCTTCTGGAATGGAAATTGCCTACTAAGACAAGTTTGTTCCAGTTGATCACCAGCAGTAGGTTGGGTTGAGGAATTGATTAAAACTAGTAAACAAATGGGCAATGCGCCCTACGAAAAACTCCATGAGGCCGCTCTCGAGGATGCCCACTCCTCGCAAAATGGGGAGAAGCATATCGTCGCCGCCTCAAAAGACACCGCGATCGCCGTGATGACTCCCCCGCATAAGCTTGAAGCGGTCCCCAAGAAAACCCGCCGAAAGACGACCAACAAGAAGAAGGCTTCCAAGAGAGACAGCTCGGCTGAGGACCCTAAAAAAAGTAAGGACCCCGTTCGCATGTACCTCAAAGAAATGGGCACGGTGTCCCTCTTGAGCCGAGAAGGCGAAGTCGAGATTGCCAAGCGCATCGAAAAGGGACGAAAGACCGTCTTGAAGGCCTTATCTCGATCCCCCGTGGTGGTCGATGGACTCCTCTCCATTCGTGAACCGCTGAAGAAGGGTGAACTGGAGGTCAAGAAGCTGGTGAACTTCACTGAGGAGGATCTGACCCAGGAGATTGTCGACAATCGCCGCCAGGAGATCCTCCAGTGCATCGATGAGATTACCCAACTGGAAGAAAAAGCCGTTAGAATTCAAGCTCAGCTCGACAAGGCCAAAACCAATAGTACCCAAGCAAGTAAACGCTGGGAGTTGGCCCGTCATCGCCTCAGCATTGCCCACCACATTCGAGATCTCGATCTGAAAGCGGCTATCCAGAATCACCTGGTTCGTAAAATCCAAAATGCACTGAAACAGAAGGATAGTCAAGACAGATTCCTGGCCACACCTTCCGAATTGAAGCGGACTCTGGCCGTCATTCGGCAAGGGAAACGGGAGATGCAGAAAGCCAAAAAGGAACTGGTGGAGGCCAATTTGCGCCTGGTGGTCTCCATCGCCAAGAAATACACCAGTCGGGGCTTGCAACTTCTGGACCTGATCCAGGAGGGGAACATCGGCCTGATGAAAGCAGTCGACAAATTCCAATACCAGCGAGGATATAAGTTCTCCACTTATGCTCACTGGTGGATTCGCCGGGCCATCACCCGAGCCATTGCTGAGCAGGCCCGAACCATCCGTATTCCCGTTCACATGATCGAATTGATCAGCAAGCTGGTGCAGGCTTCACGGAACTTTGTGCAGGAATTCGGTCGGGAGCCCACCAACGATGAACTGGCTCAGCAGATCGACATGCCCGTGAACAAGGTTCGGGAAATTCTCAAGCTCACCCAGGAGCCCATCTCCCTTGAGACTCCGATGGGAGAGGAAGAAGGCAGCCACCTGGCCGATTTCATCGAAGACAGGGACATCGTCTCTCCCGCCCAGGCCGGAATCAATGGCAATCTGAAGGATCAGACAGCAGCCGTTTTGGAGACCTTGACCACTCAAGAGGAACAGATCATCCGCATGCGCTTCGGCATTGAGGATGGCAGTGAACACACCCTGGAAGAAGTCGGGCGCAGGTTCTCCATCACCCGAGAACGAATTCGCCAGATTGAAGCCAAGGCGCTGTGTAAGCTGCGCCATCCCTCACGCAGTCGGAAATTGAGAGCCTTCCTGGAGAGCTTCGGGAAATAAAGGGCACCTAACCACAACCGAAAGTACAGCTGGAACCTCCGGAATGTGGGAGGCACCTCAGGTGCCGAACGGCCGCAAGGCAACACCGCAGTTTCGGATTCGGCATCCCCGTGTCTCGTTCCATAAATAAGATGACGTTTGCTGATGGGGCTTGCGAGGGGAGATCAAGGAGCGAGGAGGAGGCGATGCAGGGACATCGGCGACGACGAGTGACCCGCAAGCGGGTGCCCCGAGATCGCCCGCAACCCCCATCAGCCCGAAGGGTGGCGGCGGGACGGCATCGATTTCTTTGTCGCGAACTCGACGCCGTCGCGCTCGCCACAAACGTCACCGTATTTATGGAGCGAGACACTAAGGTGCCTCCCACATTCCGGAGTTCCTTGCCCCATTCCCCC
>JACZQQ010000011.1 GCA_022545645.1 Acidobacteriota bacterium
CTACGTTTTTGCAACTCTTGACCTTGTTTATGGTGCTGGTTGCAAACGCTCTGAACATCGACATGCCTCTTTGGGGCTCCGTTTTCTATCTGACGGCTGCCTTAACCGTCATCTCCGGGCTGCATTATATGGGCAGGGGGATGAAGCTCTTTGAGTATAATCAGGAAGAGGTTTGAGGAGTGGCCGAATTCAGGACCCTGAAAATTGAGATCGAAGATCGGATTGCGTTGGTCACGCTCAACCAGCCTGAGGTCCTGAATGCTCTGAACCAGTCCGCCCTGGAGGATCTGGAGGCGGTCTTTCTGGAGAGACTGGCACAGGATGATGTGGGTGCGGTCATCCTGACCGGCGCAGGGGAGAAGGCTTTCGTAGCGGGCGCGGATATCAAGGAACTGGCTGCACTGGATCCCCTGGAGGCCAGAGCAAAGTCCCGCCAGGGACATAGGCTCTTGGAGATGATTGAGGGCTTTTCAAAGCCAGTGATTGCCGCCATCAATGGCTTTTGTCTGGGAGGCGGCTGTGAGCTGGCTTTAGCCTGTCACATCCGCATCGCTGCTGAGAGTGCTCAAATCGGCCTGCCGGAGGTCAAGTTAGGACTCATTCCCGGCTACGGCGGAACTCAGCGATTGCCTCGCTTGGTGGGTAAGGGAAAGGCCATGGAGATGATCCTTTCCGGAGAGAGTATTGGCGCTCAGGAGGCGGACAGAGTCGGGCTGGTGAATGGGGTGGTCTCCCGGGAGGATTTGATCCCCAGGTGTCGGGAACTGGCGGCCGGGATACTGGCTAACGGCCCACTGGCGGTACGATATTGCATCGAGGCTGTGAACAGCGGGCTGGACATGCCTCTGCAGGAAGCGACACGGTTGGAAGCCTCCTTGTTTGGCCTTTGCTGTGCCACGGAAGACATGAAAGAGGGAACCCAAGCTTTTATAGACAAGAGGAAGCCGCAATTTAAGGGAAGGTAAAAGGTTCGCAGACGTGAAAGAGTTTGTTGGGAAAACACAATCCCAGGGAGTCAAAATTGGTGTTGTGGTTAGCCGCTTCAATGAGATGATTACGGAGGGGTTGCTGGCTGGAGCCTTGAATACCCTGAAAGAAGCGGGAATCGCCGATGAAGCGATCACTCTGGTACGGGTGCCGGGAAGTTTTGAACTTCCACTGGCGGCCCAGCGACTGGCCCAAACGGGAACATTCGAGGCAATCGTTTGTCTCGGGGCCGTGATTCGGGGAGAGACGCCCCACTTCGACTACATTTGCTTGCAGGCCAGTAACGGACTTCGCGAAGTTGCTCTGAAATACGATCTTCCCGTGACCTTTGGCCTCATCACGGCCGACACCGTGGAACAGGCCCTGGCTCGAGCCGGTGAAGAGAGAAATAAGGGAAGTGAAGCCGCCACCAGTGCCGTTGAAATGGCCAATCTATTGAAAGAGCTGACAGCTGACAACTGACAGCTGACAAGCTAAAAATTGGGCGCAAATGAGGGAATTCAAGTATATTCAGGTGACCGAGCCCGTGACCATCATCAATTTCTCCCATCTTCACTGTCAGCTGTCAGTTGTCAGTTGTCAGCGGTTTCCCCATGAGTAGCAGGAGGAAGGCCCGTGAGTTGGCTTTGCAGATGCTGTTTCAGCAGGACCTCAATGAGGTTGCAGCGGAGGAGGTCTTAGAGCTTTTCTGGCAGGTCCATCCAGCCGATCCGGGGAATCGCAAATTTGCAGAGCTTTTATTCAAGGCAACCCTTGAAAACCGATCCCACATCGATGAACTGATTCGTCGGCATGCCCAACACTGGCGATTGGAGCGAATGGCTGCCGTGGATCGGAATATTCTGCGCTTGTCGGTGAGTGAATTCCTCTATACCGAGACCCCTCATGTTGTGGTGATTGATGAGGCCGTAGAAATCGCCCGCAGATTCAGCACCGCCGAGTCCTCCCAATTTGTCAATGGTATTCTGGACGCCGTTCGAGAGGAATTGGAAGATCGGACCGTTAAAGAAGGTCAGCATGGGTGATAAAACTGATCTCATCGAGCAGCGCTCTCAGAAGCTGGAAGAAATTCGCAAGCTCGGACACGATCCCTATCCCCACAGGTATGAGCTGAGTCATACCGTGGCTGAGTTGGTCCACGAATTCTCCAAAAAATCGGGGCAGGAGTTGGAGCAGGAAGAAGTGTCCGTGCAGACGGTCGGCCGGCTGGTCAATCTTCGAGGACACGGAAAGGCCGGCTTTGCCGATCTCCAGGGTTCCGGTGAGCGAATCCAGATCTATGTGCGACAGGATCGAGTGGGCCAGGAAAACCACCAGCTTTTCCGCTTGTTCGATATCGGAGACATTATCGGTGTGCGGGGTTCGCTGTTCCGAACCAAGACGGATGAGCTGACCATTAAGGCCGACCAGCTGGACTTTCTGGCCAAGGGTCTGCTGCCGCTGCCCGAGAAGTGGCACGGTCTAAGCGATGTGGAGATCCGGTATCGGCAGCGTTACCTGGACTTGATGGCCAATCGCGAGATCAGAGACATCTTCATTCGCCGAGGTCGTATCATCTCTGAGATCCGGGACTTTCTGGAATCGAGAGGCTATCTGGAGGTGGAGACCCCAATGATGCAGCCGCTGGCGGGAGGAGCGACGGCCCGGCCCTTCAAGACTTTTCACGAAGCGCTCGGCATCCCCCTGTTTCTAAGAATCGCTCCCGAACTCTATCTCAAGAGGTTGATTGTGGGTGGTTTTGACCGGGTCTACGAAATCAACCGGAGCTTTCGAAATGAGGGGATTTCCACACAGCATAACCCTGAGTTCACGATGTTGGAATTCTATCAGGCTTACAGTGATTATCAGGACTTGATGAACCTGACCGAGGAGATGCTGCGGACGGTCGTTCAAGCGGTCACGGGCGGTCTCGAGGTGCCATTCAACGGCAACTCGATCGACTTCAATGGGTTTTCCCGTTACTCCATGGTCGAGTCCATTCAAAAATTTTGGAAGGAAGGGAGTGCTCCTTCAACCGAAGATCTGTGTCAGCACGAACGGTTAGGTGCTGTGGTGAAACAGGCAGGCCTGGATTTTGAAGCAGGTCTGAATTGGGGAAAGCTGCTGGAATTGTTATTTGAGCATGTCGTGGAAGAGCACCTCATCCAGCCAACCTTTATTTATGATTTCCCCACTGAGCTTTCTCCGCTTTCCAAGACCAAGGATGAAGATTCCCGCTTCGCTGAGCGATTCGAACTATTCATTGGAGGCCTTGAGATTGCCAATGCCTACAGTGAGCTGAATGATCCGGAAGAGCAGAGGAAACGCTTCAAGGAACAGGTGGAGGCCCGCGTCCGTGGAGATTCTGAGGCCCACGAGATGGATGAGGATTACCTGAAAGCCCTTCAATATGGGATGCCCCCAACGGCTGGAGAGGGCATCGGTATCGATCGCCTCACCATGGTGTTGACGGATTCGGACTCTATTCGCGAGGTGATTCTGTTTCCCCATCTGAGACCGAAAGCCTGATGACATATCAATTCTCTACTGCGACGGAATTCGGGGACTGTCCTAAGAATTCTTCCGGAATTCGGGGACTGTCCCCGAATTCCTTCCTTACGGGAGTTTAAAACCATTGTTCTTTACGAAATTCGAGCTTTTTGTGGCCCTGAGGTATCTGCGAGCCGGACGCAAGCAGGCGGTCATCTCGGTCGTTACTTTAATCTCGGTGGTGGGGGTGGCGGCGGGGGTGACGACTCTGAATATCGCCCTGGCTATGAATGCGGGTTTTCGAGAAGAGTTCCAGAACCGGATCCTGGGTGCCACCTCACATGTGAACGTGTTGAAGGCCAGTTCCGGACCTATGTCCGAGTATCAATCCTTGGCTGAACAGATCAGAGAGATGCCTGAAGTGCTGGCCCTGATCCCCACCATTTATGGTCAGGCTCTTCTGGTGAGTGATGTGCGCGAACAGCCCGTCATGCTCAAGGGGATCGATCTCAGCGGAACGGATCAATTTTCCGATCTCTTTCCCACCATCGTCGAAGGAAATCTGGACAGTTTTAATGAGGTGGATTCGATCCCGACTGTTGTTTTGGGAAAGGATCTGGCTCAGTCTCTGGGAGTGGCTGTGGGTGAGAATATTCGCGCCATGGGTCTTCAAGGAGAGCTTTCCCCGCTGGGTCGGATGCCGCGTATTGAGACCTTTCGGGTGATTGCCATTTTTGAGTCGGGTCTTTGGGAATACGATGCCAACTGGCTCCTCTGTTCCATTAAGGTCGCTCAAGACTTCTTTGGACTCTCTCCCAACCAGGCCTCAACTCTCGAGCTGCGGATCCACAATATTGACGAGGCTCCCTCGGTGGCTACCCAGGTGAAGAGCATCGCCGGTCCCGGTTATTTGATCAGTACCTGGATTGAACTGAATCGGCCTCTGTTTTCGGCCTTGGAGTTGGAAAGACGGGTCCAGACCCTCGCCATTGGCCTGATTATTCTCGTGGCCTCTCTCAACATCGTGGGAACACTGACGCTGATGGTGGTGGAGAAGAGTCGTGGCATTGCCATCATCACGGCCATGGGAGGGACCACTCGAACCATCATGTCGGTCTTTATGCTGCAAGGTTTGACGATTGGATTGGTGGGAACGATTCTGGGAGATCTGCTGGGCAGTGGGGCAGTGTGGTACTTCGATACCTACCAGGTTTTTCGCCTTGAAGCGCAGGTCTATGCGATCCCCTACGTTCCCTTTGATTTTGACCTCGGTAATCTGATTCTGGTGTCGGGTATGGCGATTCTGATCACTTTTTTGGCCACCTTATATCCGGCCAGGGCGGCCTCCCGATTGGATCCTATCGAAGCATTGAGGTATGAATAACTTCCTCAAGATTCAAGGACTTTACAAATCGTTCCAATCCGGGAGTGAGAAGCTGCGCATCCTGATCGATCTGTCCCTGCAGTTGAAAGAGGGAGAGATGCTGGCGGTGACTGGCGCCAGCGGATCGGGCAAGAGTACCTTTCTTCATCTGGTTGGAGGCATGGACCGAGCCGACGCAGGAGAGATCTCCCTGGCAGGGCAGAAAGTCACTCGCTTAGAAGGCCAGCAGTTGGCCCAATTTCGTAATTCTAAAATCGGATTCATCTTTCAGTTCCATCATCTGCTTCCGGAGTTTTCTGCCTTGGAGAATGTGATGTTTCCGCTGCTGTTGCGGCGGATCCCTTTTGCCGAGGCCAGAACTAGGGCGCACGCTCTACTGGATGAAGTGGGCCTGGCAGATCGATCCCACCACAAGCCGGGGCAATTATCGGGAGGGGAGCAACAGAGGGTTGCCGTTGCCCGTGCGCTGGTGGGAAAACCGAGCCTGCTGCTGGGCGATGAGCCGACGGGCAACCTGGATGAACATACGGCGGAGTCGATTTATAAGCTTCTTCTGGACATCCATCACCGTCACCATTTGACCTCAATTATCGTCACCCATAACCCCAAGTTGGCTGCTTTGTGCAGTTTGGAAAAGCGTCTTGAAGAAGGCAAGTTGGTGTAGACGGGAGAATGCGGGGGACAATCCCCGAATTCTCCCGTAAATCCCAAATCACAAATTCCAAGTTCCAAACAAATTCCAAATTCCAAATTCCAATTCTCAAAGCGGGTTCACGGACTGTCTTAACCGCATTTGTTTGTGATTTGCAGTTTGAGATTTGGGATTTGTTTATGATTTAAGATTTAGGATTTTTGATTTGGGATTTCCCCGATGTCAGGGGAAATCTTTATCGTCACAGCGGGTGTTGTGAGTTGCCGGAGGAAGGCAATTTCTGTTAAAAGATAAGAACAGGTTGTTGGTACGGCCTTATGTTTGAAAAATACACGGAAAAAGCCAGACGAGTCATCTTCTTTGCACGTTATGAAACCAGCCAGTTAGGTGCTCGAAGAATCGAAACGGAGCACGTTCTGTTAGGGTTGCTCAGAGAAGATAAAGCTCTCAGCAGCCGTTTTTTCCCCCATGCCGAAGCCGCCCTCGAAAGCATCCGAAGACAAATTGAAAGTCGTAGCTCTGTGCGGGAGAAGATCTCCACCTCTGTAGAGTTGCCCTTGAGTGATGAATCGAAAAGGGTTCTCACTTATGCGGCCGAGGAGGCCGATCGGCTGATGTGCAACTACATTGGAACAGAACATATCCTGCTGGGTTTGTTGCGCGAAGAGAAGTCCCTGGCGAGTGAGATTCTCTATGAAAACGGTCTCCGGCTTTCGCGTGTGCGCGAGGAGCTGGCGGGGGCCACCAGCGATCGGCCCGCACCTTCCAAGCCCAAAGAGCCACTGATCCTGACTGAGTTCAGCCGTGACCTTACCGAAGCCGCCGCCAACGGAATACTGGATCCCTTGGTGGGACGGGATGCTGAGATCGAGCGCGTGATTCAGATCCTCTGCCGGAGGACCAAGAATAATCCTGTTCTCATCGGAGAACCTGGTGTGGGGAAGACGGCAATCGTGGAAGGTTTGGCCCAGAAAATCATCAACGGGGAAGTACCTTCCATGCTGGCGGATAAGCGTCTGTTGGCCCTGGATATCTCGTTGATCGTGGCAGGAACGAAATACAGAGGTCAGTTTGAGGAACGTCTCAAAGCCATCATGAAGGAGTTGGTGGAGAATCCCAGCTTCGTCATCTTCATCGATGAACTGCATACCCTGGTGGGTGCAGGTTCAGCAGAGGGGTCTCTGGACGCGGCTAATATCTTAAAGCCTGCCCTCTCACGGGGAGAGATCCAGTGCGTTGGGGCCACAACTCCCTATGAGTACCGGCGTTCCATCGAAAAGGATCGCGCTTTGGCGAGGCGCTTTCAGGCCATCAAAGTGGGTCCTCCCACGGAAGAAGAGACACTGGAGATCATCAACGGGATCAAGAGCCGCTACGAAGCGTTTCATCAGGTCGAATACACCGATGAGGCTGTTCACGCCGCCGTCTATCAGTCCAGTCGTTATATTACCGATCGCTTCCTCCCCGACAAGGCCATCGATGTCCTGGATGAAGCTGGTGCTCGCGTCAAACTGGACAACACGGTTCTTCCCGAGGGTGTCAGTGATCTTCGAAAGAAGCTCAAGGTCATCGTCCGTCAGATGGACGACGCTATCCTGGCCAAGGAATTCGATCGGGCCGCCCAGCTGAAGGATGAAGAGTTGCTGGAGCGCGAAAACCTGCAGGTTATCAAGGAGCGCTGGAATGTCCGGGAACACACCTCTCCCCAAGTGAAAAAGGAGCATGTGGAACATGTGATTTCACGTTGGACAGGTATCCCCGTCACCTCTTTGCACGAGGAGGAGATGGAGCAACTGCTTCGCATGGAAGATCAACTTCACGAGAGAGTCATTAGTCAGGATCGAGCCATCTCGGCGCTTGCCAGAGCCATTCGTCGCAGCAGGGCAGGAATGAAAAATCCTAACCGGCCGGTTGGATCCTTTCTGTTTCTGGGGCCCACAGGGGTGGGAAAAACGGAACTGGCCAAAGCACTGGCTTCCGCACTGTTTGGCAGCGACAAGGCCCTGATTCGCTTTGACATGTCCGAGTATATGGAGAAGCACTCGGTGTCCAAGCTCATTGGTTCTCCCCCGGGTTACGTGGGCCATGAGGAAGGGGGACAGTTGACCGAGCAGGTGAAGCGAAATCCCTACTCCGTTCTGCTGCTGGACGAGATTGAAAAAGCTCACTTTGACGTCTTCAATATACTGCTCCAGGTTTTTGAGGATGGTCAGTTGACCGATTCCCATGGGAATACCATTGATTTCAAGAACGCCATCATCATCATGACTTCCAATATCGGAGCCCGTTATCTGGTGGATCGATCCCAGATGGGATTTTCCACAAAACAGGATGAGAGTCAGGAAAAGGTGGAAGAGTTGATCATGAAGGAGGTTAAGAAACTCTTCAATCCGGAGTTTTTGAATCGCCTCGACGAAGTGATCCTTTTCGAGTCCTTGACCGAGGAGGATCTGCGCGAGATCGTGGAGCTCCTTTTAAGACAAGTCAACGAGAACGTGGCAGCCAAGGAGATCAAGATCAATCTCAGGGAAGAAGCCAAAGATTGGATCATTCGAAAGACCTGCAACGACCGCTCCTATGGAGCGCGTCCACTTCGCCGGGCCATTCAACGATACATTGAGGATTCCGTCGCCGAGCTTATTATTGAGGGAAAATTGAAGGAAAAGCAGACCCTGACCATCTATCTGGAGGGTGACGCACTCTACTATCGACCCAAGGGCTCCCAAAAGCAGGGAGCACCTCTTTCTTATACGGTCTAGCCTTCGTGCCGTCGCGCTGTCGTGCGATCGTCCTCTATTCGCAGTTCTTGTGTCGATTCTTGTTGGAAAGCCGACCACGCCCATCAAATGGCAAATTAGACTGACTTTCTTGGTCCAGGGGGCATTTTACCTAGTTTAATGCGAGAAGTGCCTCTCAGTTACACCCATGAGGCTTGATAGGGCTGCTTTCCAGGGGTTTCAGCTGAGCTCAGACCGCACGACCGCACGACCGCACACCGTGACGCAGTCACGGCAGCACGACAGCACGGCCTGACGAAGCCACGCCCCGCACGGTTGCTCTTGGACTCCATTGCAAGTAAAATTGAGCGGCCATGACTCCTCTTGAAAGCGTCAGTAAGGTTTTGTTCGGGCAACTGTGTGTGGTCCGCACCTGGGGAGCTTTTTTGGCGCTAACCCTGCTTTCCTCTTCTGTCCTTGGCCAGGCAATTCAGGTTTCCGACCAGAGAATTGAAGAGATTCGGATCGTGGGCAACCGCCGTATTCCCGAGAGTACCGTTCGCTACTACATCCGGAGCAAAGAGGACCTCTTATACGATGAAGAGCAGGCGCTGCGCGATTTTGACACCCTCCTGAATACCAACTTTTTCGCCGACGCCAAGATCAAGCGGATGGAGGGGGAAAGTGGCGTCATCTTGATTTTTGAGTTCGTCGAGAGACCTCTCATCCGAAACGTCGAATATGAAGGGATGAAATCTTTCAAGGAGTCGGACGTGTTGGAGCGATTTCGCGACATGCGGGTGGGGCTCTCCGTGGATTCACCCTTTGATCCGGCCAATCTGCCCAAGGCGCGTCGAGCCATCAAGATGCTCCTGGACCAGAATGGACGGCCTCTGGGCCGGGTAGAGGTGGTCACCGAGTCCCTCACAGCCACTTCCGAAAAAATAATCTTCAAGATTGACGAGGGACCCAAGGTTCGCATCGGAAATATCGATTTCGAAGGCAACACCGTCTTTACCGATGAGGAACTGCGCGGCTCACTGGAGCTGACCAAGGAACGGAGCCTGATGACCATTTTTAAGGGCTCGGACAAATTTATCGAGGAAAAGCTTGAATATGATGTCGGGGTGAATCTGATAGAGAGGTACCGTGAAGTGGGTTACATCATGGCCAGGGCAGGAACGCCTGAGGTCAAGATCGTTGAAGCCCGCAGACCCGGAATGATCGGGTTTCGTAAAACCAAACAGCAGTACTACCTGACCATTCCCATTGTAGAGGGGGATCAGTATTTTTGGAGTAGTTTTGACGTCCAGGGTGTCACCAACATGGATCAGGGGGCGGTGAAGGCGAGTTACGGCATCATTCCCGGCCAGGTCGTCAACTACACCGCTCTCAAGGAAGCCAGTGATTCTCTAAAAGAGATTTACTCCACCACCGGTTATCTGGACATGACCGTAGTCCCCGACATGGATTTCGATCAGGAAAAGAAGACGGTCGATGTGGTCATCCGGGTGAATGAAGGAAAACAATACATTGTTCACCGAATCGATTTCGCGGGAAACACCAAAACCCGGGATAAGGTCATGAGAAGGGAGTTCTTCCTGGAGGAACAGCAGCTTTTCAATGGTGGCCTTCTCGATTTTTCCATTCTGCGACTCAACCAACTTGGTTACTTCGAGCCCATCGAGGAGAAGGACTACGATGTCATCAAGAGATCCACTGAAGGGGAAGTCGAGATCCTGGTGACGGTCAAGGAGAAGAGCCAGCAATCGATCGGTCTCAGTGGCGGGGTGAGCGGCATCAGTGGCAGTTTCATCGGCATCAACTACAGTTCCAATAATTTCCGTGGCCTGGGACAGCGAATCGATGTCGCGCTAACGACGGGCACCCGTACCTCGAATTACATGTTGTCCTTCACCGAACCCTATTTTCTGGATAGCAAGCTTTCCATGGGAGCCTCGTTATTCAGTCAGCGTCTTCGCTTCGATACCTTCGCTGCCTCCGGCGGATTTATTCCCGATAGTGCGAACTTTACCCTCTACACCCAGAAGACGACCGGATTCACCTTGACCAGCAGCTATCCTATGTGGCGATGGACGCGAACGGGCCTGTCGTATACCTTTCAGAGAATCAAGATTGACGATATTGATGACTCTTTCACCGACTTCGCCTTGAATCAGCTGGTGGGATTCACTCCTGGAGGAAGCCCCCAAGATGCCGCAAACGGGATCCTCCGCAGCGAAATCAAGCCCAGCCTTCAGTACAACACGAAGAACCAGGTCTTCAATGCCACCCAGGGAACCATGGTCAGTTTCGAACTGCCGATCGCCGGAGGACCCCTGGGCGGGGATTTCAATCTGATCCGACCTTTCGTGGAATTCCAGAAGTTTTTCCCCGACCGGTGGATGAGCAAGGGTCGGGGCACTTGGGCCTTTCGGGCCCAGGTGAATCACATCATTCCCTATGGAAAACTCCCCAATGGGGATCCCATGACCGCACCTTTTTTCGAAAGGATCTTTGCGGGAGGTGAATTTACACTTCGCGGATTCGACATCCGTTCCGTGAGCCCCTGGGTCATCACCCAGACGGCCAGTCTGGATAGTCTGGGCAATCCCACCATCGATCCAGCCACGGGATTGCCTTTGATTAACGAAAGTGCCATTCCGGTGGGAGGAGACACCAGCCTGATTCTAACCACTGAGTACCGTATGCCCATCTTTGGCCCCTTGCAGGTGACGGGATTCGTTGACTTTGGAACGGCTACCGCCATCCGAAAGGATAATTTGCGTGTCTTTGGACCCACCACCAACGTGATCTTGCAGGAGCAAACCAACAACGTCTGGCGAGCATCGACCGGTGCCGAGATTCAGTTCCTCTTACCTGTGATCAACCAGCCTTTTCGTTTGATTTTCGCCTATAATCCACTCATCCTAGATACCTCGATCGTCGTTAACGGCAATCGATTCTTTTTGAGAGAGCCGCGATCGGGTGTTAAATTTACAGTCGGCTATACATTTTAGTTAGGAGAATAAGTCATGAGAAAGTTCATAATGATCGCCTTTATTGGATCAATGACAACTGGAGCGTTTGTGGCGGCCAGTTTGGGCCAGGAGACCAAGATAGGTTTCGTCAACACCCTGGAAGTGCTTTACGCTACCGAAGAGGGCAAGAGGGACTTGGAACTGCTGAATCAGTTCGCCGCACAAAAGCAACAGGAAATCGGTACCCAGAGTTCGGAGTTGCAGAAACTACGGGACCAGTACCTCACCCAACAGGCCACTCTCAATTCAACGGCTCGCGCTCAAAGTGAGCGAACCATTACTGATAAGGAACGGGACCTGCAGAGGCTACAGGAAGATATCGAGTTGGAATACAACCAGCGCCGCGACGAGCTTTTGGCCCGGGCGAGTGAGAAAATTCAGGTGATCATCAATGAGTACGCTAAATTGAATGGCTTTGGCGCGATTTTCCTGCGCAACGAAGGGCAGACTTACGTGGATCTCTTACTGGATATCACTCAGGATGTCACCCGGATTTACAATGAGCGCTATCCTGCCGTTGCCCAAGCCGCTTCCCAATAAGATTTAGGAGAAAAGATCGTCTTATGAAAAGAGCAACGTTGTGGATACTGACCTGGATTGTTGTCTGGGCTGTGGGAGCCGGTGTCGGTTGGGCTCAAACAAGTTCATCTTCGGGAAACCTGAAAATTGGGTTTATCGATAGCCTGGCCGTTCTCTACGGAACCCAGGAGGGGCAGCAGGAAATAGCCAGGGTCGAACA
The DNA here is from genome assembly GCA_022545645.1 of Acidobacteriota bacterium. Classification (GTDB taxonomy): domain Bacteria; phylum Acidobacteriota; class UBA6911; order RPQK01; family JADFOI01; genus JADFOI01. The sequence continues at coordinate 11,990 of JACZQQ010000011.1, forward strand.
GTTTATGGAGGATAGGCAGAAGGAGTACGATTCACGGGTTGAGGAGTTGGGGAAACAACAGCAGCAGTTCCAGGCCCAGCAGCGAACCCTGAATCCTCAGACCCAGGCGGAAATGCAGCGTAAGATGGAGAACGAGGATCGGGCGCTGAGAAGATTCCAGGAGGATATTCAAGTCGAGATGAACACCAGGCGAGACGACCTCTTGGGGAAAGTAGGCGAAAAAATCCAAGGCATCATCAACGAGTACGCCCAGAAGCAGAACTTCGGAGCCATTTTCCTGCGCAGTGAGGCCCAAGTCTATGTGGCGCCCTCGCTCGACTTTACTCAAGAAATTATCCGCCTTTACAACGAGCGCAATCCGGTGAGCGAAGAGAACTCCGCAAGCACCGATGCTCCTCAGCCCTGAGATGGCTCTAGGAGCCTGTCCGAGTGATCGATGAGATCGCCGCGCTTACAGGCTCCTAACCTATTGACCCTCAGGGCTCTATTGGTATAAAACTTCCCGCGTGTATACCCTTCAAAAACTGGCCGAGCACGTGGGGGGCCGTGTGGCCGGTGATTCCCAAATGGAAATTCGTGGGATTCAGCCTTTTGAAAGCGCAGGGCCGGGAGATCTCACTCTGGCCGGTCAGAAAAAATACCAGGAGCACTTGGATCAAACCCGCGCCTCAGCCGTGATTGTCTCACCCGGCGTTGAGTCCGACGAAAAGCCTCTGCTTCAAGTCGAAAGACCGAAGGTCGCCTTTGCTCGCCTCCTGGCTCTGTTTCACCCCAGGCCTGCGGCAGTGCAAGGGATCTCTCCTCAGGCCCATATCAGCAAGAGTTCTCGCGTTTTCGAGGATGTCACCATTCATCCTTTTGTCTTTGTGGGGGATGAGGTGGTCATCGAAAAAGAGGTCACCCTCTTTTCCGGGGTTCATGTGGGGAATCACTGCGTGATCGGCCGGGGATGTGTGCTGCATCCCAATGTCACCCTTTATGAAAACGTTTCCCTGGGTGAGCGGGTGATCCTGCACAGTGGTACCGTCATTGGGGCCGATGGCTTTGGCTATGTCTTTGACGGCCAGACCCAGGTGAAGATTCCGCAGACGGGAAGCGTCACGATTGGCGACGATGTGGAAATAGGGGCCAATAGTTGCGTGGACCGGGCTGGGTTTGGGGCCACCGTTTTGGAACGTGGCGTGAAGCTGGACAATCATGTTCACATCGGTCATAACTGCAGGATCGGAGAGAATACGGTGATTGCCGGCCAGGTGGGGCTTTCCGGAAGCGTTGAGGTGGGGAAAAATTGCACCTTCGCAGGCCATGCGGGCGTTGTTGATCATGTCAAGATTGGAGACCAGGTTACGGTTATGATGAAGTCTGCGGTAAGCAAGGACATTCCTTCCCAGTCGGTCGTTTCCGGCCAACCCGCCATGGAGCACCGCCAGTGGATGAAAATTGAAGCAGCCACACGACGCTTGCCCGAGATCTACCGGGAGTGGAAATCCTGGCTGAAGGACAATCGCAAGTAGAGAGACCATGAGTGATCCGGTAACCCTTATTGAAATTCAAGAGATTATGCAGTATCTGCCCCACCGCTATCCCTTTTTGCTGGTGGATCGTATTGTTGAGTACGAGGAAAAGCAGCGAATTGTAGGCATTAAAAACGTGACCATCAATGAGCCCTTCTTTCAAGGTCACTTTCCCGGTGTGCCCATTATGCCGGGAGTATTGATCATTGAGTCGATGGCCCAAGTGGGCGGCGTTCTGGTCTTTAAGACTCTTCCTGATCGGGAAAAGAAGTTGGTGTTTTTCGCGGGTATCAGGACCGCCCGTTTTCGCAAACCTGTGGTTCCGGGAGATCAGTTGCGCCTCGAGATGTTTCTGACCCGCGCCAGAACCAGTCTGGGAAAGCTGCAGGGAACGGCTTTCGTGGAGGGTCAGCGAGTGGCCGAAGCAGAGATTTTATTTTCACTGGTGGATCGTCCGGACTCTAACGAGTAACTCACATGGGCGAGAAGCAAGGCCGTGAAATCCATGAAACCGCCATTGTTTCTCCAGGTGCTGAAATCGGTGAAGGAGTCCGAATCGGACCCTATGCCGTTATTGGTGATCGCGTCACCATCGGAGAGGGAACCCTGGTGGGTCCTCACACCGTGATCGAGGGACCTACGGTCATCGGTAAGGGAAACCGGATCATCGGTCAATCCGCCATCGGAACCATCCCCCAGGATCTCAAGTATCAGGACGAAGAGACTTTTCTGTCCATCGGTGATCTCAACATCATTCGGGAGTTCGTCACCATCAATCGGGGTACCGAGGGTGGGGGAGGCAAGACCACCGTGGGAAGCATGAATTTGCTCATGACCGGCGTGCACATCGCTCACGACTGTCACGTGGGGCAACGGAACATACTGGCCAATGCGGCTACCCTGGCCGGGCATGTCGACGTTGAAGATGACTCTACAGTAGGCGCTTTTTCCGGTGTTCACCAGGATTGTCGTGTGGGTGCCCATGCTTTCGTTGGAGGTTATTCCGTGCTGACCCGAGACGCTTTACCGTTCGTGACAACGGTGGGCCACCGCAACCAGGCCAAGATCTATGGCATCAACAGCCTGGGCCTGAGGCGCAAGAAGTTTTCCGCCAAGAGGATCAAGGCCTTGAAGGAGGCCTATCGGTGGCTGTTTCAAAAAGGGCTGAAACTCCAGGAGGCGATTGAGGCGATTCGAAGTGAAGATCTGGAGACCCGGGATGTAAGTGTTCTCATTCAGTTCGTGGAGAGCTCCAAAAGAGGATTCGTGCGAGACGTGAGCAGCGACGAATGAATATTTCCAAATTGGGGCTGATCGCCGGAAATGGCCGATTCCCGTTCCTGGTCCTGGAAGAAGCCCTGAAACGAGACATCCCCGTGGTGGTGGCCGCCATTCGCGAGGAAGCCTCTCCCGAAATCGAAGATTTCGCTTCCCGACCCCAGGTGTCTTTTCACTGGCTGGGGCTGGGTCAGCTGGGAAAGTTGATCCGCCTCTTTAAGAAGGAGGATGTTCGCAAGGTCGTCATGGCCGGACAGGTGAAACATGTGCAGATCTTTTCACGCAAGGGGAGTGATTCCTTGATGCCTCGAGTCATCCTCCCCGATTTGAAAATGGCGCGCCTCTTCCTGTCTCTCCCCCATAAGAACACCCAGTCCCTGATTGGTGGGGTGATTCAAGAGCTGGAAAAAGAAGGCATCCAGTTCATCGATTCCACCGAGCTGTTGCAGCCTCTGCTTGCAGAGGCCGGGGTCCTCACCCGGCGGCAGCCCGATAGCAGTGAGACCAGGGATATGGATTATGGACGGCCTGTTGCCCGGGAAATTGCCCGCCTCGACCTGGGTCAGACAATCGTGGTAAAAGATCAAGCGGTTGTGGCGGTCGAGACCATGGAGGGCACGGATGAGACGATCCGTCGTGCCTCGCGTCTGGTGAAGGGTGGGCGCCTGACCGTGATTAAGGTCAGCCGGCCCCATCAGGATATGAGATTTGATGTGCCCGTGGTCGGCATGGACACCCTTCAGGTGCTTCAGGAGTGCAACGTCTCGGCGCTCTCCCTTGACGCGGGAACCACGTTGATCCTGGATCGGGAGAGCTTCATCCAGGAGGCGGATCGTCAGAAAATGACGGTTGTCGCTGAATCGAGCCCGCCTCATGACTAGACTCGCCGTGGTGGGTGTGGGAGCTTTAGGAGAGCACCACGCCAGAATCTATTCGGAACTGCCGGATGCCGAGCTGGTGGCCGTGGTGGACATCGACCAGGAAAAGGCTCAGCAAGTCGCCTCCCGCTATCACTGTAAATCCTATCAACAATATGAAGAGATCTTGGATTCCGTAGAAGCGATTAGCCTGGCCGTTCCCACCCGCGAGCATGCCCGGATTGGCGTGGAGTTCCTGAAGCGGGATGTCCATGTGCTGGTGGAGAAACCCATTGCTCAGAATCTGGAGGAAGCGGATCAACTGATCGAGGCCCAAAAGAAAAGTGGGGTCCTGCTGCAGGTCGGTCACTCAGAGCGGTTCAATCCTGCCCTGTTGGCGGTCAAACCCCTGGTTCGCCAACCCCAGTTTTTTGAGACCCATCGTCTGGGTATCTTCGTTCCCCGAAGCCTGGATGTAGACGTCATCCTGGATTTAATGATTCATGATCTGGATATCATTCTCCATCTGGTGGACAGTCCGATTCAGGAAATCCGTGCCGTGGGCATACCGGTGCTAACGCCTCGCATCGATATCGCCAATGCCCGCCTGCAATTTGAAAATGGCTGCGTGGCCAACGTCACGGCCAGCCGGGTCTCCCGAGAAAAGATTCGCAAGCTGCGCTTTTTTCAACCCTTGGAATATGTCTCCATCGACTTTCACAAGCAGGAAGTGGAGATGTTCCACCTGCAGGAGGGGGAGACCATGAAGATTGCCGAGCGTCACTTTGAAATCGAGCGTGGTGAGCCTCTCAGGCTTGAGCTTCAGACCTTCGTGAATGCCGTTGCTGGAAAGAAATCCTCAGACCAGGAACCTTCCGGCTGCTCCGGAGAAGAGGGAAAGCGGGCCCTGGAGTTGGCCCTGGAAGTGAAAAGCAGCGCGCTGAGCGCCTAGCCCGGACTACGCATAAATTCTCTACTGCACCGACGAAATCATCCGGCGTGCGCTGTGCGCACTGCCCGCGCGTGGCGCAACGCACTCAGGGCGGCGCTTTCGTCGCTTCGTGACCAGAACTTATGCATAATCCAGGCTAAAAGGGCAAGAAAAGCCACCGAAAGGTAATAGAATAGAGGAGCTGTGAGAAACAAAGAGGCCCAGCTCTCTGTTGCTCTCTTTCTCGCTCTCTCGCTGCTCTTTGTGGGTTGCGGAGGGGGAAAGAGGTCGCCACCTTCGGTGAGTACCACTCCCGGTAGAGTTCCGTCCCCTCCCTCCGTGGCCAGCAGGCCGGTCAAGCTCGATGAGGCTCCTTCCATCCGCGTTCTTTTGAAAGCGAACTTTCGGTCAGTGCCTGTTGAGGGCTCCGATGTGGATTCGCTTCGGCTTCTCCAGGCGAGTGGCGGAAAGATCCGATTAGCCGACGGCAAGGGTCGGGTTCTTCGCTCCGGTAGCGGCTTTCGTCTGCAATCCCGGAAGGGACGGATTTTGAAGCTCGATGGTGTTGCTTATGAGGGCGTTCTGGAAGTTTTCGTCAATCCGCTGGGAAGTTCGGTGATTGTCAACGAATTGAGTCTGGAGACCTACTTGAAAGGAGTGGTGCCCAACGAGTTGAGTCTCAAGGGCCCTTCTCAATTGGAAGCCCTTAAGGCACTGAGCATTGCCGCTCGAACCTTTGCCTTTTCTGCTCTGGGCCAGAATGCCAACCGAGGCTTCGATTTGTATACGGACACCCGATCGCAAGTTTACCGGGGCGCCCGCAGCGAACAGCTGCTCTCCAATCAAGCCATCGAGCAGACCCGGGGCACCCTTGCCACCTATCGAAACCAGGCCATCGTGGCCTTTTACTCCTCGACCTGTGGTGGGGTCACGGCCGACTATCAGGAGGCCTTTCAGAGACCAGGTATTCCCTATCTGAAGGGAGGAGCACAGTGTCCGGATCATGCAAGCCCCTATTCTTCCTGGGAGGAGCTGATACCGGTTTCTCGAATCCAGAGTAATCTGGACCGGGTGGCGGGAGTGGGTAGGTTAAAGAAGCTGGAATCGCTGCAAAAAAGCCGATGGGGTAGGACCGTGGAAATGCGCTTTATCGGGGACCAGGGCGAGAAGGTGTTGAGGGGTCTGGCCATTCGTTCTGCTTTGGGACTCAGAAGCACTTGGATTTTCGGTCTGGAACCCCATTATGATAACTCGGGTTATATTTCCGAGATTCATGCCACCGGGCGAGGATGGGGACACGGAGTGGGCCTGTGCCAGACGGGAACCGTTGAACTGTCCAGGCAGGGATGGAGTTACGAGAAGATTCTCAAGCACTACTACACGGGAATCACCTTGGCTCGTCGCTGGTAGGGCCACCCGTGCAACACGTGCCAGATAAGGGAAAACTCCTCGTTGCCATCCTTGGCCCGACCTCTTCCGGTAAAAGCAGGCTGGCTTTTACGGCCGCCCAGGCTCTGAATGGCGAGATCGTCAACTGCGATTCCAAGCAGATGTATCGTCTGCTTGAAATCGGTACGGCCAAGCCCACCCTTAAACAGAGAGGAGAAATTCCCCACCATCTCTATGATCTGCTTGATCCTGACCAGTACTTCAGCGCCGGCCGCTATATGGTGGAGGCCAGAAAGGTTTGTCAGGAGATCCGTGAGGGTGGAAAAATCCCTTTTGTTGTCGGGGGAACCGGTCTTTATCTTAGGGCACTGCTTGAAGGTGTTTTTGAGGGTCCCGGTCGTTCCCAGGAGATTCGAGAACGCCTCAACAGGATCGGTGATGGCAAGGGACTTGATTATCTGTACCGTTTGTTGGAGAGAAGAGACCCTGCCGCTGCTGCTCGCATTCAACCGGGCGACAAAGTGCGGATCCTCAGAGGTCTTGAGATTTATCTGCTCACGGGCCGCCCCATCAGCCAGCTTCAGCAGCAGCGGGATCCTCTGAAACATCTCTTCATCCTCAAGATTGGCCTCAGGTTACCTCGTCCCATTCTCTATGATAGAATCAACGGCCGCGTCGGCGAAATGTTTCGCTCAGGCTTGATCGAAGAGGTCCAGCAGCTTCTTGCCAAGGGCTATCGTCCCGATTGCAAGGGCTTTCAAGCGCTGGGATATCGACACGCTGTCGCTGTTCTGGAAGGCGGGTTGAGTCAGGAAGAAGCCATCGAGAAGACACGAATCGAAACTCGTCGTTACGCCAAGCGTCAAATGACCTGGTTTCGCCGAGAAAAAGAGGTTCATTGGATTGAGGGTCCAGGAGAGGATGCCCCCCCGTTGGAGTCTCTCCTCAAGCTGGTAGAGAAGCACCATGGAATTCGAAGCCGTCATCGGCCTTGAAGTTCACGCTCAGCTCCTGACCCGGAGCAAGATCTTTTGTGCCTGCAGCACAGAGTTCGGGGCTCCTCCCAACTCCAATACCTGTCCGGTTTGTCTGGGTTTGCCGGGGTCCCTCCCGGTGCTCAATCGGGAAGCCGTGGCCATGGCGGTCAAAGCGGGATTGGCCCTGGGGTGTACGATCAACCGGAACTCCATTTTTGCCCGCAAGAACTACTTCTATCCCGATCTTCCCAAGGGCTATCAGATCTCTCAGTACGATTTACCGCTGGGCCAGGATGGCCAAATCGAAATTCTCACAGGCCTTCGCCAGGAAGCCGGCAATGGGGTCGAGTACCAGCCAAGAATTTTTGGCATTACCCGAGTTCATCTGGAGGAGGATGCCGGGAAATCGATTCACCAGCAGGGCAGGGATAGCTATGTGGACTTGAATCGCACCGGAGTTCCCCTGATTGAGATCGTCTCGGAGCCTGATTTTCGTTCCTCTCAGGAGGCCTATGACTATTTGAACAATCTTCGTCGCACGCTGCTCTATCTGGAGATCTGCGATGGCAATATGGAGGAGGGAAGTTTTCGTTGTGATGCCAATGTCTCGATCCGTCCTGTGGGCTCCTCTGAGCTGGGAACCAAGACCGAGATCAAGAATCTCAACTCTTTTCGATTCCTCCAGAAGGCCCTCGAGTATGAAATCGAAAGACAAAAGGAAGTGATCGGCGGGGGCGGCCAGGTGGAGCAGGAAACCCGGCTGTGGGATGAAGAAGGTCAAAAGACCCTGGTCATGCGAAGCAAAGAAGAGGCCCATGATTATCGTTATTTTCCGGAACCGGACCTGCTTCCGGTGGTCGTTTCCGAGGAGTGGATCGAAGAGCTGAAGGCACAAATCCCCGAGCTCCCCGAAGCGCGGCGCCAGCGGTTCGTCAAAGAGTATGCCCTCACTCACGAGGAAGCCCTGTTACTGACTCAAACACGGCAGTTCGCGGACTATTTTGAGACGGCTGTGAAGACCTACGATCAACCCAAAGCGATACTCAATTGGATGATGGGTGACCTGATGGGGCATCTCAAGAAGGATAATCGAGAGATTCATGAATGCCTGGTCAGGCCTGAACATTTGGCCAACCTGGTTCGTCTCATCGACAAGGGGGAGATCAGCGGCAAGATGGCCAAACAGGTGTTTGAGAAGCTGTATGAGACCGGGGACGATCCGGAGACCATTATTGCCCAGGAAGACCTGAAACAGATCAGTGATGAGGATCAGTTGACCAGCATCGTTGACCGTGTTCTGGAATCCAATCCTGAAAAGGTCGAAGCTTACCGGGCAGGGAAGGCAGGACTGTTGGGGTTTTTCATGGGACAGGTGATGAAAGAAACGCGCGGGCAGGCCAATCCTGAGATGGTCAGTCAAATGCTGGAGGGTAAGCTGAGGTCAAGTCCATGACGAAGTCCAAACGGAAGTCCCGGGGAAAAAAAGAAGAGAGCGAGATGAAGATTGCGGTCATCGAAGAGGTGGCCGATAACATCTATTCCATAAAGTTCATTCTTCAGAGCATCGGCTATGAAGTCGCCTCTTTCTCCTCTCACGATTCCTACCTGCTCTCGCTGAAGGAGTTTTTGCCGAACCTGATTATTGTCGACATGATGATTGTCGGGGGAGCAGGATTTGCAGTAATTCGCGAGCTCCAGAAGAGTTCTTTGAAGAAGGTTCCTATCCTGGCCATTACGGCTGAGGCCATGGAAGGCAAAGAAGAGGATGTCTACAAGGCCGGCGGGCAGGACGCCCTGTGCAAACCCTACACCGTCAAGGATTTAAAAAAGAAACTCAAAAAGTGGCTGACCTAGAAGGGAGACGTCCCAGGCGTTTCCTCATTTTCATCGGCAACCTTGGGCTTGAGCATCTTGCGCCGAATGGCCAGGGTAGCAGGTCCAACCAGCAGACCGGCACCGATGGCCATGATCAATCCCGGCACTAGATTGAAGGCCGGCATCAGTAAGAGACCCTGAAGAGCCGTCACCTCTTCGCCGACAACACCCCCTCCACTGAAGCGAGGAGCACTCCAGGCGAAAACGTAAGCCAGAGAATAGCTTAGCGCCACCATCAGGCGAGCGCACACTCCGTAGACCACAATGAGCTTGACCAGCGTCTTGTAGGGGTGGGCTTCTTGGCTGGCTGCCACACCCACCCCAAAATAGATGGCAACGGGAAAAGCCAGCCAGAACACACCCAAGATATTAGTGATGACACCGGGGGCTCCCATCTCCTCCAAAAGGATGCGCACCACAATCACCACCAGGGTCAGAATCAAAGGCCCCTTGATTTTCTTGATCATTGTTCCTCCTGTGTCCAAACCGGGAACATCGAATGTAGAGCTTACACCCTACCCGTGGAGATATCCATGCTGGTGTAGCGGCCGCTCTCAGAGCGACCCTCCGGAATGTGGGAGGCACCTCAGGTGCCGAATCCTCTTTAGATATACCTCGTTCGGTAACTACGACTACCCAACTACCGAGCTGCACCAACTCCCGACTGCACGACAGCACGAAGCGCGAAGCGCGCTTGCACAACAGCACGACCGCACGACCAGGCCAAGCGCGCCATTGGCTTTCTCCCGCCAACTCGGTATGATCCCTGGCGATGTCGCTAGATCTTCGTGATTTTCTCGATGAAATCGACTCCCTCGGCCTTCTCCGCAAGGTCCGATCTGCCCACTGGGAGCATGAGGTGGGAGCCATCGCCGATCACAACGTGAAGAGAAACAAATACACCCTTCTTTTTGATGAATTCAAGGACTTTCCCAAGGGCTTCCGGGTCCTGACCGGAGCCCTGGTCGACTCCAAAAGGTTTGCCTTGGCACTGGGACTGCCTCCTACACTCACCGATATGGAGCTGGTCAAGCTGCTCAAAGACAACCTGGCCTCCAAGCCCAAGACCCAGAAGAAATATTCAGCGAAATTCGTGGACAGCGCTCCCCTCTTTGAGAACGTCATGGAAGGGGACGAAATTGATCTTTACAAGTTTCCCACCCCCAAGTGGTTTGAAGGCGATGGCGGGAGATACATCGGAACGGGAGACGCCGTGGTGACCCGGGATCCTGAGGCGGGATGGATCAATGTGGGTTCCTACCGGATGATGATTAAGGACGAGAGGACCCTGTCCCTCTTTTTGGAGGGCCCACGTCATGCCCGATTCATGATCCAGAAGTACTGGGATCGGGGTGAACCGGCACCCATTGCCGTCTCCTTCGGTCATCATCCCCTGATCCAGTTGGCTGCCGGCTTGGAGGTGCCCTCGGGCGTTTCTGAATACGACTATGCGGGAACGCTTGCGGAGAAGCCGTATGAGGTCATCAAGGGTCCTATTACGGGACTGCCCCTGCCTGCAGACAGTGAATTGGCCATCGAGGGCTATGTCTACCAGGAGCGGACCAGCGAGGGTCCCTTCGGGGAGTTCATGGGATACTACTCCAGCGGCACCACCCAGAGCCCGACCGTCAAGGTTGAGGCGGTTTACCACAGGAATGACCCCATCATGCTGGGTGCCTGCGTGGGCAAACCTCCTCACGATACGGTCTATTTTCGTTGTCCCATGAGGGCAGCTCTGATCTGGGATATCCTGGGAAAAGCCGGAATTGAAGGAATCAAAGGCGTTTGGTGCCATCCTGCCGGTTATTCCCGAGCCTTCACGGTGGTCTCGGTTGCACAGATGTTTGCCGGCCACGCCAGGATGGCTGGTTACGTGGCCTGCCAGTGCAGACCGGGGGCCATCTCGGGAAGATACGTGGTGGTGGTGGACGAGGACATCGATCCCTCCAATCTGGAAGACGTGGTGTGGGCCATGTGCTCCCGCAGCGATCCGGCCACAGGAATCGCGATCATCCGGGGAAGTCTGGGGACGCCCCTGGACCCGATTGGCGATCATCAGCCGGGTAAGAATATCCTTGAGTACACCAGCAACCGGGCGATTATCTTTGCCGTCAAACCCTTCGGGAGATTGTTGAAGGGTGAGTTTCCGAGAGTGGTTGAGCCCAGCCCGAAGGTCAAGGCGCGAGTCCTGAAGAAGTGGAGCGAAATTTTCCCCGATTGAAGGTGGTAAGGACGGCACATCCGGATTTCTTCCCCCGACAGCACAACAGCACGGGCGCGCGAAGCGCGCCTTGACAGTCCCACCTGCCTGGGATATACATTCCTTCAATTCATGCTTGAATTCCAACCATTAACTTCAAGAAAAGGTGTTGAGGTGTTGTTATGAAAAGACTGGTTGTTCTCCTTTTGGTCATCCCTTTCTTCCAGGTCGTCGGTTTCTCTCAGCTGCATCCCCTGGTTGCAGAGCAAGGCTATGCGGACAGCATTCTGGTGAACGGCAAGATCGTCACCATGGATGATTGGAGCACCGTTCCCAACACGCCAGGGACCATCGTTGAAGCGATGGCCATCAAAGGCAAGAGGATCATGGCTCTGGGGACCAATGAGGAAATGCGGGAACTGGCTGGACCCGATACGCGGTTTGTGGACATGGGCAACCGAACCGTGATCCCCGGCATCATTAATCCCCACTATCATACTTTTTCACGTGCCTCCAGAACCTATGGCCCCGAGGTGGGTCTCACCGACGAAAGCATCAAGCTGAGTGTGGTTACGGAGACGACAGCAGAGGCCACCGCCAAGAAGATCCGAGAGACGGTGGTCAACGCCATCCAGGTACAGAACATTCCCCCCGGTAAGTGGATCACGGTGCTTGTGACCGATAACAAGGCAAATCCCAGTGGGACGGCACGGGGTTGGCTTTATCTGGGCCAGCTCAACCGCAGGCAGATCGACTCTGGGACTGAAAATAATCCGGTGCTGGTTTCCATGGGAATCCAGGGGCTTTACAACAGCGCTGCCGTTGAGGCGGTCAAGGCAGTTTTTGAGGACTGGGAGGAAAGTACCGATCTGGAGAACCGTCCTGGAGCTGGAAGAGACGGATATGCCGCGGTTCCCGATATTCAAGGCCTGACCTTTGAATTCTGGTGGAAGGATGAGCCGGTAGAAAAGATGGCGGAAGCCTTACGCCTGTATGGGGAGGACGTCATCAAAACAGGGGTCACCACCGTGGGGACACGCATCCTTTTCCCTTCGGTTGTGGAGGCCTACAACTACCTGAATCGACAGGGCACGATGCCCCATCGTTTAGCCTACTACATCGAATCGCAGAGAGGGAACTTCTGGAATCTCAAGACCATTGAAGAGTTTTACAAAGGGAGCGGTGCTCCCTGGACCACCCACTCCACCGGCGGAGAAATGCTGTGGCTCAATGGAATGTGCAATGAAATCTGGGATTCCGTGGTCAACGAAGTCTGCATGGGGCCCGATATGCCCAATGCCTCGGCTGAAGTGAAGGCCAAGGAGCGATGCCCCAGCCCGGGGACCAAGCCCTGGGAAAGCTACAGGATGGCCATCGTAAACGGCTGGCGTCCCGTCCAGGCCCACGGCACCTCCAGCCACGGCGCCCGTCTCTACATCCAGATGCTGGAGCAGGCCATGGAGGAAGGGAACTTCAGCCTGGAGTACATGCGTGGCCTCAGGACCACCCTCGAGCACAACATCTTATTGGGCAATGTGCCGGACGTGATCGCGGGACTCAAAAAGTTCGGCATCATCATCAATGTCAATATGGGAATGCTGGGCGGCGTACCCCTCAATATGAAGGTTTATGGTCCCGAGCTGGAAGAATTTGCCATGCCGGTCAAGACTTGGATCAATGAGGGAATCCGTGTGACCTTTGAGGGAGGAGGGAACTGGCGCCCCATCCACACCCTGGTCACCCGGGAAGTCACGGTGAGGGACTTCGGAGTTCGTCCGGAACCCGGCGAAGTGCCCGAGGTTGTGGTGCTGCTCCCCGATGAGGCAGTGGATCGAGTTACCGCCCTGAAGATGACCACCAACTGGGCCGCCGAGTACGTGATGGCCGAGGATACCATCGGCTCCCTGGAACCCGGGAAATATGCCGACTTCGCGGTACTGGATCGAGATTTCTTTACCATACCCATCGATGAGATCCTGGATATCAAGGTGGTGGCAACGGGTCTCAGCGGCAAGATGGTCTACGACAATCGATAACGGTCTGCTTGATTCACTTGTAGGGGCGCACGGCCGTGCGCCCTCTTTCTCCGGAACGTGGGAGGCACTGTAGGGGCGCACAGCCGTGCGCCCTCTTCTTCACTCCACCTCAATCCTGGTCACCGAATTACCCAGGTAATTTCCCACCCAAATACGGCTCCCATCAAACACCACGGCCCTCGGCCCTTTTCCGACCGCAATCGTTTCCACGATCTCCCCGTCACTCGCCCTTAACTTGGTCACGGTGTGCCCGGCCGAATTGGTCACCCACATGTGGGTTCCGTCAAAAGCAATCTGTGATCGGGGCCTCTCTCCCGCGGGAAACGTGCCCAGGGTGGCTCCGTCACTGGGTCTTAACTTCATCACAACATCGCTGCGAAAACATCCCACCCAGATGTTTTCCCCATCGAAGGTCAGGCCAACGGGAGTTCTTCCGACTTCGATCGTCTCCAGGATCGTCCCGTCGGTCTGCATCTTGTTTACGGTGTGAGCGTCTCGGTTGGCCACCCAAAGGTCCTTGCCATCAGAGACCACCGCAACCGGCACCTTTCCCACGCCAAAAACTCCCACGATCTCCCCATCACTGGCCCGCAACTTGGTAACGGTGTTGCTTTGTCTCTGCGTTACCCAGATGTGTGCCCGGTCATAAGTGATGCCGAAGGGCTCACTGCCCAATACAAATGTGCCCAGGGTCTCCCCATCACTGGCCCGCAGCTTACTGACCGTACCTCCGGATCGGTTGGCCACCCAAATATTCTCTCCATCAAAGGTGATTCCAACAGGGGCCTGTCCTACTGGATATTCCCCCATGGTGGCCCCGTCGCTGGTGCGAATCTTGGTGACCGTATGGCTTCCCGCATTGGTCACCCAAATATGCTCCCCGTCGAAGATCATCCGGGCCGGTTGCTTTCCCACCTCAAAATCGGTACCCGGGGCAGAGAAGACCCCAGCCGGAACCAGAAAGAACAAAAGCAGCGCCGCAAACTTTGGGTTCATGATGAGCCCTATCCTACTCTGAAAACACCACGCCCTGAAAGGGGTGTTGAAAAGTCGGCTGACGTCGGTTGACCCAGGTTTCTTGTGTAGGGGCGCACAGCCGTGCGCCCTATAAGCCGTAGATAGAACGAAAGTTGTGGGGTACATCTATGTACCCCTTACAGCCACCGACACCCCCACCCGCTACAATACTCCCGTGAGCGCTCGCCCATCACCAGCTCATTTTTACCTCGACTGGCTCAAAGTCGTCTTCTTCAAGCCTTTTGGGCCTGCACCTGTAATATTTGGAACTCTGACCGTCCTGGGTGCAGTGACTACCCTATTCAAGCCGGACCTGCTGGGCGAGCTGAACTGGCTTTTGTGGGTGGTTCCCCTGTCCGTTTTCCTTCTTTTCCTTCTCCTGGGTGTTCTCTGGGCTCCGTGGATCATGCATCAAGAGCGGGATGCAGGGGCATCTAGCAAGATTAAGCCTCCGAGACTAACCGT
>JACZQQ010000120.1 GCA_022545645.1 Acidobacteriota bacterium
TGGCCTTCCGTGCACCACGATATCAAATGTCCGACTACCGCTTTATGATGAGGCCCTGTACGGTGGTCAGGTGGATCACATGTTCGGGCTTGTCGGCCATCCATTCATTCATTGCCCGAAACGCGCCTGGGCAAGCCTCCGAGCCATAATCGTCGCACACGATCATGCCGCCGGGCGAAACACGTCCATAGAAGAAAGCGAGCGAATCGTAGGTTGGCTGGTAAAGGTCGACGTCGATATGGACCACGCGTGGAGGGTCTTCGGTCCGAAAGTCCCTGAAGAGAAGCCGGGTGCCCACGGCCAGAATCACATCGCTTTCAGGGACGACGTGTTTTGAAGGGCCCACCAGCGCGTAGTGAGCGCCGACGGCCAGTTGATGATCCTCTGGAATAATTCCCTTCGCCTGTGGGGTGGTCATCACCGGTGCCTGGATAAACTCTGCCAGTTCCATGAGCGCCTGGGAGGCATCGGCCAGAAGTGTTCCACCCCCCGCGATGATGAGCGGTTTCCGGGCCTCGTCCAGAAGCTGGACCGCTTCCTGGATATCGGAGGGGTTGGCCGTAGACCGGGGATACTCCTGGGAGGGAAGGATCTCCATGTCGCCTGTTGCGGTCAATGTGTCGGGCGGGATCTCCAACTCCACGGGGCGGGGCCGGCCCGTCTTGAGTTGACGCATGGCCTCGTGGACGGCTTCAGGAATCTCCTCGGGCCGGGTGACCCGGGAGTTCCATTTTGTAATGGGCCTGAAGACGTCCAGTTGATCCTCCACCTCGTGCAGTTGACCCTGACCCTTACCCAGGGCATCACTTCTGATCTGGCCGGAGATGAGTAGAACCGGTGAAGAGCAGGCGTAGGCGGTCCCCAGTCCGGCGGCGGCGTTGAGCGCACCTGGGCCCGGGACCACCAGGGCAACGCCCACCCTGCCCGTGACCCTGGAGTAGCCGTGGGCCATATAGGTGGTGGCCTGTTCGTGACGGGTGTGGATCAGGCGGATATCGTCCTGAACTTCATGAAGGGCGTCGAAGGCGGCCATGATCTGGACGCCCGGCAATCCGAAGATTGTCGTCACCCCTTCGGAACCAAGCTGTCTGACAAGGGCCTGCGCACCACTCATCTTTGGCATAAATTGCTTCTCCTGACTTTTGATTATCCAGCCACAAGAAATGGAGTCAAGAAGTAAACCCGCACTTCTCACACCCGCTCTACTGCATCGGCGCAATGATCCGCCCTGACTGTGTTGCACTCCTTCGGCCTCCTCAACGTACCCTACAGTACGTTTGCGGGGGTCTCGGTCGCGCGCCTTATCAGGCCGGCCCTTCCGCCGCTTCGCGACGACCAGGTGTGAGAAATGCGGGTTAAGGGATGGATATCCAGGACGTTTGTCAGATAAAATGGTCAAAAAGGATGACTAGGAATCTCACAGCTCATCAGTTGCTGAAAAGAGGTACGGGACTCTGCCTGTTGGCCCTGGGTCTTCTTTCCTGTAGTTCCGGGGAATCGGGCGACAGCATTCCCTGGCAAGCGTACGATCCAGCTGTTCTTTATCGAGCCAGGCAGGAAGGCAAACCCGTCCTTCTCGAATTCTTTGCCGACTGGTGTATTCCCTGCCTGGAACTCGAGGAGCACACGTTCAGCAATGAAGGGGTGATCAATTCCACCTGGTCCTTTGTGAGAGTCCGGGTGGATATGTCGGACTATGAGTCACCCGAGTCTGAACGCCTGCGGGAAAAGTTTGGAGTGACCGGCGTCCCGGAAATGCTCTTTCTTGACGCTCGAGGAAACGAAATAAAGAATGCGCGCATCATCGGGTTCCTCGGCCCCGAGGACTTTCTCCGACATCTCGAGCGCACCCTAAAACCAACGCCTCGAAAAAGCCCACCCGTTTAAATGGTGAGTTTGGGGACTGTCCCCAAACTCACCATCACAATGGTTAGTCCAGGTGTTTTCTCAGGAACTCGACCGTTTGAGACCAGGCCTTACGGCTTGCCTCTAAATTGGCCCCATCGAGTCGGTCCTGGCCACTGAGAAATCCGTGTCCGGCTCCTTCGAACAATTCGTACTCGTACACTTTTCCCAGACGAGTCATCTCTTTGGACGCCGGCTCGACCGTCACGTTCACCCGATTGTCGTTACCGCCGTAAAGGCCCAGGATGGGAGCTTGAATGCGGGCGAGAACCTCGGTGGGTGGAGAAGATCCGTAATACACCAGGCCTGCACTGAGGTCAGCCCGCTCGGCGGCATAGGCAAAGGTCGTTGTTCCTCCCCAACAAAACCCCACGACGGCAAACTGTTTGCGAGCCGTTGGAAGGGCCATGGCGTAGTCGGCGGCAGCATTGACTCGATCCACAACTTCCTCCCAGGTGAGACTGTAAACAACTTGAGCCGCGCCGTCCCGATCTACCGAATCGGTGCCCCCTCCCCCGGGCCCCTTACCACTGATCATGTCCGGTGCAATCGCGATATACCCTTCAGCGGCTAGTTGATCGGCCACGGCCCTAACCCAGTCCGTCCACCCGCCTCTTCCGTGAATTGCAACCACCACCGGTGCAGGGCCACTTCCTTCCGGGTAGGCGAGGTGAGCCTGGATCGTATCTCCTAACTTGCTTTTGAACGATACTAATTGGTTGTGGCGTGGCGAGTCGTTCAGGCGTTGGCTGGCCTCATTCTGACCTGCTGGAATCCCTTCTTCTGGTAAGGCAAAAACCGAAACTGGAAAAGCCATAAGACAAAGAACGAGTACTCTCATCACAAACCTCCTGGCCGGGATTATGCATATTCCCGGCTACATCCTGTGCGGTCCCGGACCCGAGACACTAAGTTTTTGTCGGGGAGAATTTCCCGATGAGTTCAATCGGATCGTATTCGAGAGAAAGGGGAGTGTCAATCAGAAGAACTTGAAAGATGGGCGATTTTTCGTTGTGTTTTTCCACCTAAAGGTTTAGTATTCCTCCTAATTAAGGATAATCACCTGGGCTGGATTATTCACAGGTTTCTGTCACGAGCGGCCGAAAAGGCCAGCCTAACCAGGCAGGCGACCACTTTCTGAGGCACGTTGCGAAGGCGGTTTCTCTGCAGTAGAAATAGTGAAGGATCCGGACTTGGGAGCCCAGAGGGAGGCTTCACACTCGAATGGGGTTCAGGACTGTTCTAACATTGTCGCTTTGTCTTTCGCTGTCGGCGGTCCCCGCTTTGGGAGAAGAGCAATACGAACTTCGCGGCAAGGTGGTTCAGACCAACGGCAAGCGTTTTAAGGAAGTGCTCCCGGTGGTCTTTCTTCAGGGAACCACGGAGCCCTACACCACACAGACCCGTGCTGACACCGGTGGAAAGTTCAAGTTCAAAAAGCTTCTTCCTGGACTTTACACCCTGATCATTGCGGTTCCGATGTGGGGAGACTTGCAGCGCACCATTGTAATAGGCCCCAGCGAGAGCGATTCCAAGGGAAGGATTGAAAGGACTTTCCGGGTGGATCGCAAATACTCGAGGCCCAATGTGAATACGGTGTCTGTCCAACAGCTGTCCGTTTCCAGAAACGCCCGGCGGGAATACACCACAGCCCGAAAGCGGTTAGAGAAGCGGGACGTGCCCGGTGCCATTGAGCATCTCAAAAAGGCGGTCGAACTCTCTCCCCACTTCACAGCCGCCTGGAACCAACTGGGCACCATCGCCTACCTCTCCAAGGAGCCCGAAAAGGCGGAAGAATATTTTCGTGAGGCCCTCAGACAAGAAGCCGACTCCTATCCTCCTCTGGTCAATCTGGGTGGCGCCCTTCTGGCTCAGGATAAGGTTGAGGAGTCTCACTCGATGAATCTACGAGCTGTGGAAATGAGACCGGACGATGCCCTGGCCCATTCTCAATTGGGACGAAGTTATTTTTCCCTGAGTGAACTCGACCATGCCCAGAGGCACCTGAAGCAAGCCAAGGCCCTGGATCCCAAACACTTCTCTTTCCCTCAGCTGGTGCTGGCCCAGATCTACGAGCTCAAAAGCGACTCCGTCTCCCTGATGCGGGAACTGGAGGAATTCCTGAAATTTCATCCCGATTCCAAAAGAGTTCCCGAACTCACGGAGTGGTTGGAGCGGACTCGCAGCAGCACTGAGAGTGCCCTCCTCGAAGCGGCAAGAAGATGAGGATGTTTTGAGGCGGTCGATGGTGGCTGCAACGGCATCGGTCCTCTTTTTTGCCTTATTGACGGTAGGTGTGGCCGCCTGGACTCCCAGCCCCCAAATTCAAGACCCTGATGCGGATGTCGTGGTGGTGGGAGCGGGAATCTCGGGACTTGCTGCCGCTCTGGAGGCGGGGCGACAAGGAGCGAGGGTTCAGGTCATCGACATGTGGTCGATTTTCGGTGGACATGCCGTGCTGGCAGGCGGTGTGCTCAACATCGTAGGCACGCCGGTGCAGGAAGCTCTGGGCATTGAGGACTCACCCGAACTGGCCTATTCCGACTTCATGAGTTGGGGGGAGGACCCCGATCCGGAGTGGGTACGACTCTACGTCAACCATTCCCGGGAGCTGATCTACGACTGGCTCATCGATATGGGAGTGGAATTCGGCGCTGTGATTCGGCGTACGGGAAACAGTGTGCCGCGAATACATCGAACCCAGGGAGGAAGGGATTTGGTGACGACCCTCTATCGGGAATGTCTCCACTACCCGAATATTACCTTTACCTGGAATCACAAGGTGACCAGCCTGGTGAAGGAAAACAATCAGGTGGTTGGCGTGTGGGCGGAGAATTTACGCTCCGGCCAACGTCTGCGTTTTCCGGCTTCGGCCGTTGTTCTGGCTACAGGCGGCTTCCAAAGCAATCTGCAAATGGTGCAGGAGTTCTGGCCCGACAACCTGCGCTTCCCCGATCGCCTTTTGCTGAGTTCGGGGATTAATGCTCTGGGTTCGGGACACGCGCTGGCCCAGGAAGTGGGTGCAGTGCTGGGTTACATGGATCATCAATGGAACTATTCCACTGCAATACCCGACCCACGCTACCCGGGTACCGATCGAGGCCTGTTTGCCCGTTCCCCGCTTGCCCTATGGGTCAATGTAGAGGGCAAACGATTCGTCAACGAATCCGAGAGCTACAAGGTCACCTTTCCAGCCGTGGTGAATCAAGAATCTTCCAGTTTCTGGGCGATTTTCGACGAAGAGGGAAGAGAACAGTTCCAAATGAGAGGAACGACGGGCTGGGAGAATCCCGCCCAGGTGGTCTTCGAGAAATATCCTGAACTGGTGAAGCGAGCGCCCTCTGTTGAGGAGCTTGCCGTCACCATTGGAGTTCCACCCAGCGTGCTCAAAACAACGGTGGATCGCTACAACTCCATGGTGGAAAAAGGCAAGGATGAGGACTTTGGACGATTCGATTCCGCTCGTTTACCTTCAGAAGAGATCCTGCTCAATCCCCATGATCCTCAGAAAATTGAGCGGCCTCCCTTTTATGGTCTTCGGACCTTTCCGGTGACGCGAAAGAGTATGGGAGGAGTGTTGATTGATGTCTCCGGCCGGGTCCTGGACAGAAACGGAAATCCCATCAAGAGTTTGTACGCGGTGGGTGAATTAACCGGCTTCGGACGCGTCAATGGCAAAGCCGGTCTGGAGGGCACCTTTCTTGGGCCTTCCATCGTGACCGGGCGGGTCGGGGCTCGGACCGCAGTGGCTGAACTGGAGCAAAAGCCGGCTAACTTTTCCAGGAAGAGTGCCCATTCCAGCCGGTCTTTTCCCGAAGGGGAGCCATCCGTCGACAACCAAGCCTGTTTGAGCTGCCACGACCTCCCTCAACTGGTGGCCACAAAACGTCCCGGCTACGATCATTTTGAACGTGCCCACGGTCTTGTCCTGGAACGGCAGGACCGCTGCGTGAGTTGCCATACCGAGTTCGTCCCTGTGGATATGGAATCCCACCGATTTGACCGGGTCGCACAGGTGGACAACTGCCAATTGTGTCACTGAGTACAGCACTCGTGTTCTCGTGCTGTCGTGCCTTCGTGCAGTCGTGCTTTCGTGCCGTGGGTAAATGGGTGCCTGGTGCTGGTTTCTCGGGAAATTTCAGTCCGGAGGTTTTAGAATTTGGAATTCCAGGCTTGTTTCCAATTGCCTTTGACAGTGTGCCGGGTTAGCATGGGGCCAGATAACACCACCAAAAAGGGGGGGCGAGAAGATGAAGAAAGCCATCTATCAAACACTCGACAATTACCTATCCAAGAAGACTTCCAGGAGAGATTTCATTCAGGCGGTGACTGCCATGGGATTTACCAGCATGGCCGCCGAGTCTCTGCTGGCTTCCGCCCAGCTGGATTTCGGATCTGCCGATGAACCTGGCCAGTCTCAGCCGCGCATGGTTGAGGGTTCGGCTGGCTCCTTAATCGTGGAGCAGTTGAAGGCGGCCGGCGTGAAGTACATCTTCCACACCAACACCAGCGGTTTGGAGAGCATGACCGATGCCGTGGATACGAACGAGATGCAGGTGATCATGATCACTCATGAAGGACAGGCGGTATCCGCGGTAGAAGGGTACGCTCTGGCCAGTGGCCAGCTGGGATTCTTTATGGGGAGTAAGGTGGGAGTCGGGAATTCGATCAGCAATCTGTACAACGCCTGGAAGGATCGGACACCTATGATCGTGAGCTATGGGCGGTCGACTCTAAGAGGTCAGGGGGGACAGGACGGTTTCGAGGAATGGGATGATCATCTCAAGCCCACCGAACCCTTCGCTGCCTGGAGTTGGAGTTGTGTGGATGCCGAGACCATGCCCAAGACGCTTCGCCGGGCCATGAAGTTTGCCTTCACTCCTCCCGGTGCACCTGTAACCTTGGATTTCCCGCCCGATCTTCTGAGAAAAAAGGTCCGGGCACCCATTTACCAAATCGACCCAACCCGTATCCGTCCTGTCTTTCGTGCCGGCAAGGATCGAATAGAAAAGGCTGCCGAGCTACTGGCCCAAGCAAAGAGCCCCGTCTTTATTGTGGGTCCGGAAATCACTCGGGGAGAAGCCAATGGGGCGATGGTGGCACTGGCTGAAAAGTTGGGGGTACCGGTCTGTCAGGGAGAGGGTCTCTTCTCTGACTTCCCGACCCATCATCCGCTCTTCATGGAGCGCTATTCCCCGCGCATGAGGTTCCCTAAGAACGTAGATTTGGTCATCAACCTGGGGGCCAAGGATGTGGCAGGACCCCCCCAGGGAGGTCGTCTGATACACGCCAGTAATGATGCCGATATCATCGGCAGGCGAAATCCTAGTGCCTTCCCCATTCATGCTCATGTCTCGACGGTCATAGCGGATCTTACCGATGCTCTTGACGGTATCCTGACCAAGGATCGCATGAGCAGGATTCAATCGGAACGGTTGGCCCAAGCCCAAGCCTATAACCAGAAGTTGAGAAAATCGCGAGAGATCACGCTTCGAGCCCGATTTGATGATTCTCCGCTGGCCTGGGAAAGGGTCGGTTATGAACTGGAAAAGGCCCTGGACAAGAATGCTGTTCTGGTTCCGGAAATTGGCAGCCAGAGCCCTAAAGTGTTGAGTGCTTTGAGCCAGGGTAAAGAGGAGAAATGGCGTATTGGGCGCACCGTGGGTTCAGCGCTGGGTTGGGGCGTGGGAGCCGCACTGGGTGTGCAGTTGGCCCTACCCGATCGTCAGGTCGTCGCCTTGCAAGGGGACGGAGGCTTCATGTTCGGTCAGGGTGAGACGCTGTGGAGCATTGCCCGCTATGAGGCGCCCATACTGATCGTGGTCATGAATAATCACAGTTACAACGAAACCCGCAACCGTAATATGAGTGCGAATGGAAGACAATTCCAAACCGGAAAAGAATTGACCAGTTATCTGGGTGATCCCGATATCGACTTCACCAAGATTGCAGAAGCTT
>JACZQQ010000121.1 GCA_022545645.1 Acidobacteriota bacterium
TGAAATATGGTCTCATCTGCGATTCTGAGTTCTTCGAATTCTTTGAGAGTCATCTGGAAGAGATCCAGACAAGGGAACCCAATGTCTTAGAGAAGCTCATCAGTCGTTGTTGCGAAATCAAGGCTGAGATCACCTCGAGTGACGAGAAAGAGCAAGGTCTGCGCAGAATTCTTAATTTTGGACATACCTTTGGCCATGCCCTGGAGGGTGCCACGGAATTTCAAGGCTTAATTCACGGGGAAGCCATCGCCTGGGGAATGCTGGCAGAGACTCGTCTTTCCTTCATGAAAGGCTATCTGGATGAATCCAACAGTCAAAGAATTTCGCGTTGTATCCGCCGCATTGGTGAACTCCCGCCCGTTGACCTGGTTCCCACACAGGGGATTCTGGAAGCCATGAAGTGCGATAAGAAACGCCAGGATGACCAGATCGTCTTTGTCCTGCTCGAGGACATTGGGAAGACCCGGGTTACCGCAGGGATTGAAGATGACGTCTTGATCCAGGCATGGGAAGAGATCGCACGGACCTGATGGGGTGGTGAACAAAGAGTCCCGCCAAATCAGGCTCATGTTTGCATCGATCGCACATCGTTATGATCTGCTGAATCGATTGCTGTCGTTCTCTCTGGATCGGCGCTGGCGACGCATTACCGTCCAGAGATTGTCTCCCTTCCTGCCCAGCCAAGCAGTCGTTCTGGACTTGTGCACGGGCACCGGGGACTTGGCCTTGGAATTGTCCGCCAAGGCACGAGTCCTGGGATGCGATTTTTGCCATCCCATGCTCGTTCTGGGAAAGGAAAAAATGGGAAGCAGTGTGCGGTTTGTGGAAGGGGACGCCTTGCTACTCCCCTTCCCAGCAAATTCTTTTAACGCAGTTACCATCGCCTTTGGACTCAGGAATCTGGAAGATTACACCAGCGGTCTGGGGGAAATGTTCCGTGTGCTGCGGCCGGGAGGTATGTTAGCGGTGCTGGAATTTTCTCAGCCTCGGATTCCCGTCTTCAGGCAACTCTATCTTTGGTATGTCAGCTGGATCTTGCCCAAGGTCGGGCAATGTCTCTCCGGAAAACTGGGACCCTATGCGTATCTTCCCCAATCGGTCAAGGAATTCCCTGATCCGGAAACCCTGGAGGAACTGATCCAGGAAGTGGGCTTTACTCCCCAGGGGCAATATGCTCTCACCGGCGGGATCGTGACCCTGCACCTGGCCCAAAGAGAGAGTTAGGCGTCACTTTTTTATTGGTCGGGTCTAGGGGTAATGGAGGTATCCGGGGGAAGTTCACCGACAAGGCCGATAATCTTATCGCCGGGAATGCCTTCCTTTTGGGCCTCCCCTTGAAGTGCATCCATCGCTTGCCGGGCCGATTGAACGTCTTTTTGGTTCTTTTCAATTTCCTGCTGGGTTTCCAGCAGTTGCTGTTGGATTCTGGCTTGACTCGTACCGCTGCCACTCAAATACTGGTTCCGAAGGTCATTCATCTTGAGCTGGAGGACAAGATCTCGATTGACGGCGTTTTTCAAGTCGAGTCGCGTTTCACCAAAGCGTTCTTCCCAAACCGCTGGATCTGTTTCCGCCTTCTCAGAACCATTCTCTTCGGCTCCCTCCTCGCCCTCTGTAGCCGCAGTCTCAGCCGCAGGGCCTGCGGCGGTACTCACACGACCTCCTCCAAGCCTCTTTATGTTGGCGTTGGTAATGAGGGGAACTTCTTCCAACTGGGCTCGGCGCTCCCGTTCCTTGCGTGCCAGCTCGGCAAGAGAGGGCTCTTTGGTCCCTTCGTCGTCCTGTGCAAAGCTCCATGCAGGGACGAGAAGCAACACGACGAGCATGACCTTAATCATGCCCATATTATACCTTATTCCACTGTCTCCGGGAAAAGAATCCGCCAGCCCAATTGGGTGGGAGGGAGAAGGGTCAAGGCTGCTCCAATAGCGGCCTGGTCATAGCGAATGGCCGAGGAATCGGAAACCTGTAGAGCAATGGGACCCGCTTTCAGCTTGTCGCCCGTTGTGCCGAAATTGGACATCCAGATGCCCCCGATCACCTGGGATTGTTCCCTGAGAGTCAGTTTACCTTGTCCCAGATGCAACAACAGACCTCTGATCTGAGCTCCATTGCCGAGAATCAAATTCCTTTGAGCAACGAGGATCCCGGACAAAGGTTTATCGAAGACTCCCCCTTCGGGCAAGAAGACAATCCCATGGGGCGGATCATCGGTAAATTTGGGCAGTTGAAGCAGGAAATGATTCCAGAACCCGGGGGTGAGCAGGTGCTGGGCCATGGGCTCCTTCAGGTCCTGAGGGCTGACCTCTCGAATGGAGGGATGAACTCCGTGACCTCGAATCGACTGCTGTTGTGACCCAGAGAGGGAACTCACAAGGTCTGGGTAGAGAGTGGATGGGGAGGTCGAGAGGAGGGTAATGGCAAATTTTTCTTTACCCTCAATGCTGAAACCTTCCCCCTCCCACTGGAAGGATCCTGAATGACCCAAAAGGGTGAGTGGACTGGGTAAGGAAAAGGCTCGCTCCTGGCGAAAGCGAGCCTCCAGCAGGACCACGCTGTTTCTGAGATGGGGAAAAAAGAAGTCTTGTACCAGGGTAGGAACAATGCCCAGGCTTCTGACCAATATGATGTGGTCTTCGTCGTGTTCCGGGCTTTCCTCAGGGTTATTGGAGAATTTCAAGAAAAAGTAACCCTCTCCTGCCCCCTGATGTCCCCCGGGGAGCAACGGTTGACCGTCGTAAAAGGGCAAACCATCATCATGAGGAGGCTTCCAGGTGGATGGATCCACACGCAGGGCCTCAGCGAAGGACATGGGGTTGCGCCATTCAGAAGAGTGAATCCCGGAGAATGTCCCGTCCAGCCCTGCCAGGAGGAGATTGAGCTCCATGTGGGGGAGTAAGGTCCGAGCGTATTCGATGCCATTCTCGGCCAGCACCAGGCTGTAGAGTTGGGACTCCACATCGGCGGCCATTTGCCATTGGGTTCTGATCCTCAAGTGCAGAAACAGTGAAAAGGAGATCATGAACAGAATCAGCATCATGGCGGTCAGAAGGCTGAAACCAGTTGCTGTAGTAGAGAATTTATGCATGGTCCGGGCTAGCTGAAACCTCTCATCAGGGATTCTCCGGGAAAAGATTGGAACGGTAGTTACGCAGGAAAAACAGCAGCTCAGTGGACTCAGAAAGATCCTCCTCGGTCATCGAGAGGGGACGATCGGTGACCGTCTTGAGGCGGATGGAAAGCAGTCCGCTCTCTTTGGAATCGACCTTGAATTCAACAATATTTTTGATCAACGGTTGAAAGGAACCTCTGTTGCTTTGCACCCGCAAATTGGAATTCGACGATCGAAGCGCCAGTGCTTCAAAGCTGCTGGAAAGTTTCGAGTCGGGAAACCCCCCGGGGCCATCGATATCACTCTTGAGTTCGAGGCGATCGGTGTCTATCGTGACCCCCGACCAGCTTTGATTCCAGCGGTTATTTCCCGCGGGTATGATCCAACGGGAGAGGAGCAGGGGAGCCAGCCAAAGGTTGGCATCGCGCTCCAACAGGAGGCTGAGATTGGAAGACCCGGTTTGAAACACTCCGATTGTGGAAAAGAAGCCCGCCAGGACGATGATCGAGATCGATGAGGCAATCATCGTCTCAACCAGTGTGTGGCCAGCATTTCTCACACCCTTATTTTTCACTATGCAGGACCTCCCAACCGGAGTGCTCTCCCAGCCTTGGATCCGTGAGTAATGTTCGATAGAGGGGACGGGAGTCAGGAATGATTTGAAGGGGTTCTCCCCGTGGGGAATGAGTGGCTCGAAGCTTTTCAATCTGATTCCAGAGTTCAACGGTGGCCTTCCAACGGTTTTGAGCCAGCGAATAGTGACGGAAGGCCAGTTCAAGGCCTTGCAGTAGCGCCATCGAGGTCACCATAAGAAAGACCAAGGAAAGCATGACTTCGATCAAGGTGAAGCCTCTGATGGAGGTTGCGGACGATCTCTGAGTCTCTCGTCGTCGCCGATGTCCCTGCATCACCTTTTCCTCGCTCCTTGACCTTGCCTCGCAAGCCCCATCAGTAAACGTCCTTGTATTTATGGAGCGAAACACTAACGGGTCCTTTCCCATCGTACCCTTCCGCTCAGGGAAACCACCACGCGAATCTGACCGCGGCTGTTTTCCAGTATGAATGTTCCCGCCGGAGACGCGTATCCTCGAGAGTAGAAGCGGGGTGGCTTCCGGGGCGTTTTGGAGAACTCAACTCCGGCAGGGAGATCTTGCCAGAATGGCGGTTCCGAGTCTTTCACCGCCACCCCGAACTTTTTGCCGCTTGCGTGCACCAATACCTGGATGGCCAGGTTCTTGGCAACTGCCTGAAATCGAGCGGCCATCACTGCGGACAGGAAGGATTCCCCAGCCAGATGAAGCCTGTGTTGCTCGGCTATTCCGTTCAATACTGAAAGTCCCAGAGTGGAGCCGGAGCCGATTAACGCACACACCAACATCACCTCCAGGAGGCTATACCCTCGAGCCGTGTCCATACTCATCACCTCCTGTTTGCTATAACGCTCCAGCAGGAAAATCTACGAAACCAACTGACAGCTGACAACTGACAACAGACGACAGACAAGTATGCATAGGTTCTCGTTAAGAAGCGGGGTGGGGGAGTTTGGTGCCAGCCCCAATAATTCTCCTTTGAATTCAGATATTTACGCCAAAGTTCTGGGACTGTCCCAAATCTCCCCACAAAATCTACGAAACCAACTGACAGCTGACAGTTGTCAGTTGTCCCTTCTTTCTTCTAAGAAACACCGAGCCCGAACGTTGTCTATGATGGTAAGAGCAGTAAAAACGACTTCGAGGTTTTATGAGCTCATCAAGTCAAAGCGAATGGATTCGATCAGCACTGGCTCAATACGAAGGCCCTCTTACCCGCTATGCTGCCCATCTTACGGGCGACATTGAGCGAGCCCGCGATGTGGTTCAAGACACTTTTCTACGGCTCTGCTCGCAAAAGCGCTCCTGGGTGGATGATCATCTGGCCCAGTGGCTTTTTACCGTATGTCGCAACCGGGCCTTGGATGTGCGGAGAAAGGAAAACCGTATGAGTGCCAAGAACGAAGTCCAGTTGGAGGCTCAGGCCTCTCAGGAGCCGGAGCCCTCAACAGTTTTGGAGAAAAAGGAAGAGCTGAGTCGGGTCCTTGGGATATTGGAGACACTACCTCTCAATCAGCAGGAAGTCATCCGTCTGAAATTTCAAAACGGTTTGAGCTATCGGGAAATTGGTGAAGTGACCAGCCTTTCGGTCAGCAATGTGGGCTTTCTGCTCCACACTGGACTCAAGACGGTCCGCCAGAAACTCGACGCCTGGTCGCGTTCGAGTTCCACAGCCATGAGGAGGATCAAATGAATATCGATCCTAAAGATCCGAGATTGACAGCCTATGCCTTAGGTGAGCTGGAGAATGAGGATGAGCGTGTTGAAATCGAAAAGGCCTTGGATGGTTCTGAAGAGCTGACCCAAATAGTAGCTCAGATTGGCCAAACGGCTGCCCTGATGACCGAAGAGCTGCAAAAAGAGCCCTCTCCCGGTCTGGCGCCAAAGCATCAGCAGAGGATTGAGAGCGAACTGCAAGGGCCTGGGGGCTTCTTCTCCTTAAATGTGGGCAAATGGGCTTTCGGTGGAGCGCTGGCTGCTGCCGCCTGTCTGATTTTTGCCGCTGTTCTAACGCCTAATCTCCTGCAATCCAAATCAGATGGGAACACCGTGGTTCAGCGGTTCCGCCAAGAGATCAATGCCCTCTCCTCGCTCTCGAGCCCCTCGGATGAGCGATTGACTGAAGAAGCCGATCCCAACACGGACTTTGGGAATCGCCGATACCAGGCCGAGCAGACCGGTGCCCTAGTGAGAAACGAAGACTCAGAAATGGTTGCCCAAATGGAGGAACCTGCGGCAGCCAGCAAGCTGAGAAAGACCGAGCCCGAATCCCAGCCTGCGGCGGCCAGTGCACCTGCTGCGGGGATGGTGGGAGGAGAGCTCAGAGAGTTTGCCCAGGTGGGTCGGAGTCGAGCCGACACGCCGGCTCCTTCCGAGCGCGGTGCCGGCTCCTATTCGGACAGTTCTTCCAAGCTACCGAACAGAGAGGCGGAAACTCCGGCGGTTGTGGCAGACGCCAGGCCGCTCGATATTCCTGCGCCCGATTTCAACACCGAGGCCTATGACCGAATTGAGGACAATCCGTTTCTAGAAGTTTCTCAGAATCCTCTCTCCACCTTCTCCATTGATGTGGACACGGCTTCCTATGCCAATGTTCGCCGCTTTTTGCAGCGTGGAACGCTTCCCCCGAAGGATGCGGTTCGCATTGAAGAGATGTTGAATTACTTCTCCTACGACTACCCTGTGCCCTCGGGAGAAGGCCCCTTTTCGGCCAGTGTGGAAGTGGCCCAGGCGCCCTGGGCATTGGAGCACCGATTGGTCCGAATCGGGCTCAAGGGCAAAGAGGTGGCAATGGAAAATCGGCCCTCCAGCAATCTGGTTTTTCTACTGGACGTCTCCGGATCGATGCAGCCCTCCAACAAGCTTCCCTTGCTCAAGAAGGCGATGCGCCTGCTGGTGGATCGGCTGGGCGAGAAGGATCGAGTGGCCATTGTGGTCTATGCGGGTGCCTCGGGACTGGTTCTGCCCTCCACTTCGTCGGATCAGAAGGAGAGAATCCTGGCAGCTCTGGAGAATTTGGAAGCGGGAGGATCCACCAACGGAGGATCCGGGATTCGTCTTGCTTACCAGACCGCCGTCTCTCACTTCATCTCAGGGGGAATCAACAGGGTGATTCTGGCCACCGATGGCGACTTCAATGTGGGGACCACCAATCAAGGAGATCTGACCCGGCTCATCGAAGACAACGCCAGAAGTGGGGTCTTTCTCACTGTGCTCGGCTTCGGAATGGGCAACTATAAGGACTCGACCCTGGAAAAGCTGGCCGATAAGGGCAACGGAAACTATGCCTACATCGATAACATCAACGAAGCCCGCAAGGTCCTGGTCGACGAGATCAACTCGACCCTGATTACGATCGCCAAAGATGTCAAGATCCAGATCGAGTTCAACCCGCTTCAGGTCAGCGCTTACCGGTTGATCGGCTATGAGAATCGGCTGTTGCGCCAGGAAGATTTTAATGACGACACCAAGGACGCCGGTGAGATTGGCGCCGGCCATACCGTCACCGTATTCTATGAAATCGTACCCGCAGGAAGGGGACTGTCCATTCCGGGCGTCGATCCGCTCAAGTATCAAACCCCGATGGGTACGACCGAAGTGGCTCAAAGCGGCGAGCTCCTGACCCTTAAGCTCCGCTACAAACAACCCGATGGACAAACCAGCCGACTCCTGGAGTTTCCCGTTCGAGACGCTGATCAGGCCTACAGCCAGGCTTCGCAGGACTTCAAATTTGCGGCTGCAGTAGCTTCCTTCGGCATGATCCTTCGCGAATCTCCCTACAAAGGGAATGGAACCCTGGCTGCTGTCCTGGAACTGGCGGAAGAGGGGAAGGGAAGCGATCCCCATGGCTATCGTGGAGAGTTTCTGGAGTTGGTGAAACTGGCCAGGGCCTTATCGTCGGAGTCCAGGCCCACCCGGTAACCGTCGATATTCACACGACCAAGGAACGACCGGTTATTCTAGGAGTGCGAGTGTCTCGCTCCATAAATACGATGATGTTTGCTGATGGGGCTTGCGAGGGGAGATCAAGGAGCGAGGAGAAGGTGCTGTCAGGTACATCGGCGACGACG
>JACZQQ010000122.1 GCA_022545645.1 Acidobacteriota bacterium
GATCCTTTCGGTAATCAGGGTCCATGGTTTGTTGAACGACCGTGCTGCGGTGTTTTGAGAACAGCTCCTGGAAACGCCCCTCCAGGTTGTCCATGGCCCGGTGGGTGATCCATCGATGCCCGGCAGGGCCCCAGGCAAAACCCTGAGCTGTGAGAAGAACGTAGCAGAAAAAAAGGAGAAGAAAAGCTCGTGGCCTTAAACGGTCTGTTTGAGTTTTCGTTTCAGCTCCTCAGGCAACCGATAGATGGTCTGGCAGGTTTCACACTTGAGAAGAATCAGTTTCGGATCTTCCTGAAACTCGCCCTTAATCTCTTCAAGGAGTTCCTTATCCGGCTCGTTATAGTAGTCGGCGAAAGGGTGGTAACGCTTGAGTCCTCCGTGGCAAGGCTTCCCTTTGCCACCCACCGCAGTGCAAACCACCTGTCTGGCAAGCAGGTCTTTAATCACTCTTCCCTCCTGAGGGCCCCTATTGTAACGAACAGGCTGCCCTTGTGCCAATGCGCGCTTCGCGCGCGTTCCAAGTTCCAGGTTTCAGGTTTGGAATTTGGAATTTGTTTGGAATCTTGAATTTAGGATTTTGAATTTCCGGCCTCCGGCCGGCTGTCTCCGGCCGGGTACTCCTCCTTCTTCAACACCTTTCGCAGCTTCTCGAGAGGAAAAGTGTTGATCACATCCTTGGCCTCGAGCCAACCTCGCCGAGCCGTAAAAAGACCGTATTCCTGATATCCCAGCATTTTCCGGCTGTGACTGTCCGAGTTGATGCTGATCAACACACCCTGATCGCGGGCCATGCGACAGTGAACGTCGCTTAGATCCAGGCGAGAAGGGTGGGCGTTGATCTCCAGGCAAACCCGGTTTTCCCGGGCGGTTTGGATCACTTGCTCCAGATCCACCTGATAAGGGCCCCGTTTGGTCAGCAGGCGTCCGGTGGGGTGAGCCAGGATGTTGACATGGGGGTTCTCGAGGGCTCGACAGATTCTCGAGGTCATCTCCTTGCGGGAAAGATTGAAGCGGCTGTGAACCGAGACAATCACAAGGTCGAGTTGAGAAAGGACGTCATCATCGAGATCCAGATCCCCCTCATTGAGGATATCGACCTCAATTCCTTTGAAAATGTGAATCTTGCCCATACGGGAGGCCACCTGATCGATTTCCTCCATCTGGCCGAGAAGCCTTTTTTCATCCAGTCCCCCGGTCATAGCCAGGGCCTTGCTGTGATCGGTAATGGCAATGTACTGGTATCCCACGGCCCTCCCGGCAGCAGCCATCTCCTCGATCGAATTTCGACCGTCGGTGGCCGTCGTATGCATGTGCAGGTCACCTCGGATATCCTCCAGTGTCACCAGATCAGGCAATTGGCCGGCTTCCGCCTTTTCAATCTCCCCTCGGTTCTCTCTAATCTCAGGAGGCATGAGTGACAGGCCGAGAAGCCTGTATATCTCCTCTTCATTTTCGCCAGCGACTTTCTCTGGAGGATCTTCTTCCCCGCTCTGGTCGAGCCGAAACAGACCATATTCACTGATTTTGTAGCCCCTCCGTTTGGCCCGTTCTCTTAAGGCGACGTTATGTGCTTTGGATCCGGTAAAGTACTGCAGGGCGGCGCCAAAGGATTCATCCTCCAGCACCCGCAGGTCGGCTTGGAGGCCACGGCGAAGAACCACTGAGGCCTTGGTCTCTCCCTGAGACAAAACCTCCTGGACATCGGGATGCCCAATGAATGCATCAATCGCTTCCAGGGGAGAATCGCAAGTCACCAGGATATCGATATCGCCCACGGTTTCACGTCTGCGCCTCACGCTACCTGCCGGAGAAATTCGCTTGAGCTTGACCTTGGATTTGAGGTGATCCATCAACCCCTGGCAGATTTCGATGCCATCATCCAGGAGAAAGCGGCCCTGGAGGAGACGATGATCTTCAATGGCCTTAAGAATTTTGGCCTCGCTCTTCTCTCCCATTCCCGGCAAAGAGCGCAGTTTCTCTTCTCGCGCCGCCTTTTCCAGTTCCTCAATGGTGCCGATGTTCAGGGTCTTCCAAAACAGGCTGATCTTTTTAGGACCCAGGTTCTGCAACTCCAGTAAGGTGAGAAGTGAAGGAGGGATCTGGGCCTTGAGATCCTCATGTTCCTGGCTGGCACCGGTCTCGGCAATCTCCTGGATTTTCTTGATCGTGCCTTCACCGATGCCCGGGATCTTTCGCAGCTTTTCGGGGTCTTCCCGGGAGGCCTGCGCCCCATTGAAAGTGAGATCTCGGATGATCTGGGCGGCTCGTCGAAAGGAGCGAATTCGGAAAGGATTGGCTTCCTGAATTTCAAGAATGTCGGCGATTTCACTGAAAATTCTCGCCAGATCCTTATTCTCCATCAGTCCCGCAACCGCTGCAGCCGCTCGGCTGCTTCACGCAGCACCTCCTGAGTCTTGCAAAAAGCGAATCGAATAAAGCGTCTGCCCAATTCAGGTCGATGAAAAAAGCTGCTTCCCGGAACCGCAGCAACCCCATAGTCCTTGATCAGCTGATCGACAAATTGGACATCATCCAGGTCGGTCAAAGGAGAGATATCCACCATGATGTAGTAGGCCCCCTCAGGAATCCAGACTTTGAATCCAATATCTTGCAGAACATCCACCAGGTAATCCCGGCGTTGGCGATACTCCGAGGCCAGCTTCTCATAGTACTGCCCTCTCGTTTGCATCGCCTTTGCACCGGCTTCCTGCAGAGGCGCGGCTGCTCCGACCGTCAGGAAGTCATGAATTTTGCGGATCCCATCGGTGAGATCCTGGGGAGCGATGATGTATCCAATACGCCATCCTGTCACACTAAAAGTCTTGGAGAGTCCACTGATGGTAATGGTCCGGTCCCGCATCCCCGAAAAGAGCGCAATGGGATGATGCCTATGATCGTCATAGACAATGTGCTCATAAATCTCATCGGTGATGACGTAAAAATCGTAGGCCTGAGCAAGCTCAGACAGCTTACCCAGCTCTTCCAGAGAGAAAACCTTACCTGAAGGATTGTTGGGGGTGTTGAGAATCAGGGCACGGATACCCCCACCCGAGGCGGCGTCCTGAATCTTCTGTTCCAGTTCCTGAAAATCAAAGCTCCAATTGCGGTTGGCATCAAGAGAGATATAAACGGGTGAAGCCCCGGCGATGATGGCGTCGGGACCATAATTTTCATAAAAGGGCTCAAACACAAGCACTTGATCTCCCGGATTGACCAGGGCCAGGATCGAAGAAATCATGCATTCGGTGGAACCGCAGGCCACGGTGAGTTCCCTTTCGGGATCAATCTCCCAGTCATACATCTCCCTGTACTTGTCGCTGATTGCCCGGCGGAATCCAGGAGCTCCCCAGGTAATGGAGTACTGGTTGATATCGTCTTGAATAGCCTGACAGGCCGCCTCCTTAATCTCCTCAGGTGCCGGGAAATTAGGGAAGCCTTGAGCCAGATTGATGGCCTCGTGCTGGAAGGCCAGACGCGTCATTTCCCGAATGACGGACTCGGTGAATTGAGTGACCTTCTGGCTGATCCGATTGGGTGAAGTGGGCATGGTGACCGGCTGACAACTGACACTGACAGCTGACAGCTGACAATCAGAAACTATTAGGTGTTCAACTCTCTTCTCTTTTGAGCGAAGGTGACGACTCGGAATGAGGAATGGCCGTGGCCTGTGGGATGGCGGAAGGAAAATCCGAGGCCAAGGGTGGAGGCTCTGGAATTCCCTGTATTCCGGGAGGAATCCACTCGCTGCCTTCCTCTTCCCTCTCCACTTTGGGCGCTGCCTGAGTCTCTTCGGAAGCCACAAGCCCTTGCAGGTAGTGATTCTTCAAAACGAGCACGGCAAGGTGGGAGAGAAGTTCGAGGGCGTCAAGAAGGATCGAATCCGATGAGTCTGCGTAAAGCACCACCGGAACCAAGTCTTCAAAGACGAGCGGAATACACACGGCTTCCCGGGGAAGGTCTCCCGACCTATTCAACCAGGGGAAGGTCCGATCCAGATCTCTTCTAATGGATACGATCTGTCGGTGCTGGACAGCACGGATGATCGGATTGTTCTGGTCTCCATTCTCCTGCGTCTGGATATGCTGCAGGTCAAAGCCGACCGCTTTCCAGGGCACATATCGCTCGTCCTTTTTTAGAAAAAGCACTCCCCTGCCCACGAAAACTCCTACTTCCCCAAGATAAGCGGTCAAAATCTCTTCCTGGGTTTTGCCCGCACTGAACTTTTGATTCGCACCGTTCATTCGTTTGAGCGCTACTCCGGGTGCGATGGAGGAGGGGGTCTGCCTGAGTGGGTTGCTCTCGCCCTCGGGCAGACGGTCGAGTACCTTAAAACTGGATTCAATTTCCTGTTTGGTCGTCTCAAGCTGGAACTCGATGGCGGCAAGCTTCTTCTGAATGCCGGCCAGAGAATCCCTCAGAATTTCCGAGCTCAACAAAGTGGTTCTTTAGTGCCTCGTCCGGTTGGCAATATTAGGAAGTTGCGGTCCCGGCGTCAACCCCTCGATTCGATTGTGGTATAAGAGACCTCATTAAGCAAACAGTTTCAGTGTCTCGTCCCAGGAATACCGTGACATTTGCTGATGGGTCTTGCAGGGCGAGATCAAGGAACGAGGAGGAGGCGATGCAGGGACATCGGCGACGACGAGAGACACAGGGATCGTCCGCAACCCCTATCAGCCCGAAGGGTGGAGGCGGGACGGCATCGATTCCTTTGTCGCTCCTCCTCCACGATGCACACCGACATCGTGTCGTCGTCGCTTCGCGAACTCGACGCCGTCGCGCTCCCCACAAATGTCATGTTATTCCTGGGACGAGACACTAACATGCTCACGGAGTTGCAGGGCCAGATCGAAAGAATCACCTACACCAACGAAGAGAACCGGTTCACCATTGCCAAGGTCAAGGTCCCCGGACAGCGGGGACTGGCCACCGTAGTGGGAAATCTTATGGCTCTGACTCCGGGAGAAGTCCTCACCATGCAAGGCGAATGGACCCATCACCCCCGATACGGCAAGCAGTTCAAGATTTCCCATTTCAAGTCTCAGGTCCCCGCATCGGTCTATGGCATCAAAAAATACCTGGGCTCCGGTCTGATCCAGGGCATTGGTCCTGTCATGGCCGAGAGAATCGTCAAGAGGTTCGGCGAGGAAACTCTCGATATCATCGAAAACAAACTGGAGAAGCTTACCGAGATCCAGGGAATAGGAAAAAAACGGATCGCCATGATCAGTAAGGCCTGGGCCGAGCAGCAGGAAATTCGGGAGGTGATGCTGTTTCTTCAAAGCCATGGAATCAGCTCAGGATATGCCGCCAAGATTTTCAAACAGTATGGCCGACAATCCATCGAGGTGGTGCGGGAGAATCCCTATCGTCTGGCCACGGACATCCTTGGGATCGGCTTTATCATAGCGGACTCCATAGCCGAAAAACTGGGATTCAAAAAGGATTCAGAGCTGAGGGCAGAGGCAGGCATCCTCTACGTCCTCAATCAGCTGACCCATGAGGGTCATGTCTACTATCCCTACGAATCTCTCATCGAGAAGTGTCAGAAGATCCTGCAGGTGAATCGGGAGATCATCCTCAAGGGCATAGGCACCATTGCCTTGGACAATAGGATTGTCATCGAGGATGTGAACGATCAGATCGAAAACTTTCGAGAGAACAACAAGGAGGTCTATTTAGCCACGCTTCATCTCTGCGAGACCAGCATCGCCCGGCGACTGAGGACCTTGATCTCCGCACCCAAATCCATTCGTAAGGTCGATATCAAAAAGGCCATCGAATGGCTTCAGAAACAGCTTCCCATGACCCTGGCCACCCGACAGATTGGGGCAGTGAGATGCGCGCTAGAGGAGAAGGTCATGGTGATCACCGGGGGGCCGGGAACCGGAAAAACCACCATCATCAATGCCATCCTGAAGATCTTCACCAAGGTGACGGACAACATCATGCTGGCTGCCCCCACCGGCAGGGCCGCCAAACGGATGAATGAGGCCACGGGCCACTCGGCCAGAACGATCCATCGGATGCTGGAATACAGCCTTCGAAAAGGAGGCTTCCAGAAAAACGAAGAACATCCTCTGAATTGCGATTTGCTGATCGTGGACGAAGCCTCAATGATCGATACCGTACTGATGCACCACCTTCTAAAGGCCATTCCTCCCAGAGCGACCCTGGTGCTGGTGGGGGATATTCATCAGCTTCCTTCTGTCGGTCCCGGAAACGTTCTCAAGGACATCATCGCCTCGGGCGTTGTGCGCGTCGTCGAGCTGCGTGAGATTTTCCGTCAGGCTCAGGAAAGCTCCATCATCGTCAACGCCCATAAGATCAACCAGGGCCACCTACCTACACTGACACCTTCTGGACTGAAACTGGATGATTTTTATTTTATCGAGCAGGAAGATCCGGATGCGGTTCTCAAGACGATCTTGGAGCTCACCCAGGAACGCATCCCCCGGCGGTTTGGGTTTGATCCACTCGATGACATTCAGGTGCTCACTCCCATGCATAAGGGAATCGTGGGTGCGGAAAACCTCAACGCTGAGCTCCAGAAGGCATTCAACCCGGGGCAAGGCGGGGTGCTTCGAGGTGGAAGAAATTTTCGGGTTAAGGACAAGGTCATGCAAATCAAAAACAACTATGACAAGGTGGTCTTCAATGGCGACATCGGCCGCATTACCCACATCGGCTCCGACTCTCAAAAAGTCACCATCTCCTTCGAGGGCCGGGATGTCTTCTACGAACATAGCGATCTGGACGAGATTGTTCTCGCCTATGCGATATCCGTGCACAAATCGCAGGGCTCCGAATATCCAGCCGTGATCATTCCCATCCTGATGCAGCACTATCTTCTGCTGCAGCGGAATCTGATTTATACCGCGGTCACCCGGGGCAAGAAACTGGTGGTGATGGTGGGTACCAAAAAGGCCTTGTCGATCGGGGTCAAGAATGACAGGGTACAAAAACGCCATTCGCGTTTGCGAGACAGATTGGCCCACACATGACTCTATGCAGATCACGATCCTAGGCAGCGGGACCTCGATTCCCCATCCCCAGCGCGCTTCTCCCGGTTTGGTGATCCGTTTCAACAAGACCACCCTACTGGTCGATCCCAGCTCCGGTTCCCTGCACCGTGCTGAGCGGCACGGTACAAGGGTCAAGGACATCGACTATGTTCTCTTTTCCCATTTTCATCCCGATCACACGGGAGATCTGGGGCCCTTACTCTTCGCGCTCCGAAACTCCGAATACTTCGGCTCCAAAAAACTGACTCTGATGGGGCCTCCCGGATTGAAGGACCTCCACCGGGGACTGCTTGATTTTTACGGCACTTATATCCGCCTGGAGAGCGAACGTCTCACCCTTCGTGAGATTTGGGACGATGAGCTGAAATTTCCAGATTGGAATGTCCGTTCACTGCCGGTTCCTCACACGGAAAACAGTGTGGGATATCGTTTCACCGATTCCCAAGGGAAGGTCTTTGCCTACTCCGGGGACACGGACTATAGCGCGGCACTGATCGAGTTAGCCCAGGATGCTGATGCCGCTTTGATCGATGCCGCCCAGCCGTCGGCACTGAAAATGGATGGCCACCTCACCCCGGAATTAGCCGGAAAGATTGCTCGAAAGGCAGGGTGCAAACGGCTCATCCTCACCCACATGTATCCGGCGTGCGACGATTACGATCTACTCTCCGAGGTTCGGAGTTCAGGCTACGAAGGTCCCGCTGAGATCGCCAGCGATGGGATGAAAATC
>JACZQQ010000123.1 GCA_022545645.1 Acidobacteriota bacterium
TTGGAACCCATTATGGCCGCGGTCGCTTTATCGACACCTCGATAGGTCAGCTGATTGCTTGGTTTGGATGGGATATCAATCCGAGTGCGCCGGCAGACGATCCCTCGGTATTGCAATTCTGCGAATCCCTTCTTTTGATGGGGATTGTGGCCAACGTGTTGTGCTTCATCACCATCAAGTGGAACGGGAGAGCCAGTGCGGTGGAAGGGGGCAATGGACAATGAGAATGAACATCATACCCACCCGAACACTGGCCGCCATACTCATGCTCTTACTCCTTGGGCTCACCGCTTGTGCGGCTGAGTTGGATACCCAGCTGATGCTGACGGCAAGGAAG
Organism: Acidobacteriota bacterium; assembly: GCA_022545645.1. Taxonomy (GTDB): domain Bacteria; phylum Acidobacteriota; class UBA6911; order RPQK01; family JADFOI01; genus JADFOI01. Next base: position 338 of record JACZQQ010000123.1, read on the forward strand.
GGGGGCAAAAGCCCAAGGGTCAGAACCTTGCTCAACGCAGGCGCTGATGCCAATGCGGTCACCAGAAGGGGTTTTCCGGTTCTCGTCTATGCGGCCGCACTCGGAGATACTGAAACCGTGCTAGCCCTGGTCGAGGCAGGTGCCGAGATCGATCGGAGCAATACCCAGGGGCGAGAGACCTGGACTCCCCTCATGTACGCGGCCAGGGGAGGGCACAAGGTCACCGTGAAAGTCTTGTTAGAGGCGGGTGCCGACGTGAACGCCGAACGAAGGGGGACGACGGCCTTGAAGATTGCCAGATCTCGGGGTCACACCTACCTGGAGCCACTGCTCAGGGAGGCCGGGGCGGTGGATTAGGGATGACGTCCCGGTGTTGACAAAAAATCTTTGATCCGACTATAGTCTAACCAACACCCGGGAGGTCAAAACAATGAACAAATGGTTTGTATTGCTGGCAGGCATCTCACTGGCTGCATCAGGATGCAGTGGAACCCAGGCCGACGACGCCCCAACTTCACAGCTTCTCTCCTTTAGCGAAGAGATCGTGCTGGGAGACGGTCAACTGGACACCGCCTCTCCATTTTTCAAGGTGGCACCCGACGGGGAGGTCTGGCTGAGCTGGGTGGAACAAGACGCCGACACAGAGGGTTTTAACGTCTTTGTGGCCTCATGGGACCAGGACAGACAACAGTTCGGTGAGCGGAGACGGATGAACGACCAGGCTGGAGAGGTCCACTGGTATGGCGGTGACAATCGGCCTAAGCTCACCGTCACGCCAGACGGCAACCTAGCAGCGATTTGGCCGATCCCCAGTGCTGTCTCAAAAACCGGCAACATTCGAGTGGCCCGTGGGGAAAGCGAGGGTCCATTTGCCCCGGCCATGACCCTGAATGACGACGAAAATCCACTAGGCCATTCCCATGCCTTTCCGACCATCTCCTCGAGCCCGGATGGAAAGATTTATACAACCTGGATCGACGGGCGCAATCGCCCTAGCAAGGACCTCGCCCCGGGAGAAAAGCCCGTAGTATCGGACATGAATCTGGCATCGCAGCTCTTCATGGCGGTTTCCGAGAATGGTGGGGCGACCTATAGCAAGAATTATCCCATCGCCGAAAACGTCTGCGCCTGCTGCGTGCCCAACATCGTCTTCCTGGACGAAGGCCAGACTCTTGTCGTCTCCCATCGCCTGATCATGGAGGGGGGGGTGCGGGACCACGTCCTGATTCGTTCCACCGATGGTGGCCAAACCTTCAGTGATCCGGTCCTGATCAGCGACGATGGTTGGGTCACCGGCTGTCCCCACGCCGGGATCTCCCTGGCCAGCGACAGTGAGGACAGGATTCATGGCCTCTGGTTCACGGTGGGACGGTCTGAAGAGGAAGCGGGCATTTACTATACCTTCTCTGAGGACGGTGGTCTGAGCTTTTCGCCCCGGCAGCTGGTGGCCAAAACACCGGCCTCAGCTGTTTTACACACTCAGGTGACCATCGACGCCAACGACGCCATCTGGGCCACCTGGGTGAATCTCCAGGATGAGAAGCCGCAGATTTTCCTGGCCCATCGCGAGCCGGGTCAAACTGAGTGGAGTCCCAGCTATCAGCTGAGCGACAGTACCCGGAATGCCGTCAAGCCCTCCATGGCGATAGACAGCGAGAACGTCTATGTGGCCTGGACCGAGTTGGAAGGTGAGCACCGTCAGATGAAGCTGCGGTGGGCGCCCTTGGGAAACTAAGTATCAGTACTCCTCGCCACCGGCCTGAAAGCCGTTGACTTAGCGGGTACTTCGGTAGACATCCACCCTATCTGGTATTCAAAGAACAACGCTGCTCACTGGTAATGCTTCGCCAGCCATTCTCCATAAGCCTCTTCATGCTCTTTTCTGACCCAACCCCCAGGATCAGCCGCATAATCTCTTTCATAGTCCCCTTCTACATTGATGCCGGGTATTGCCGGTATCCATGCTTCCCGGAGCACTTCATCCGGATCTCCATATTTAGCTGCTATTTTTCTAATTTCCGGATCATCCAGGGCCGTTAAATGTCCTTTATCGATTAACTTGATGGTCTGACCATCCTCTGTTTCGATCTCAAAGGTGTTGAAATAGGTATGCACGTGAAAGTGGCCGGTGGGTAAATTGTTTTGCTTTGCCCATTCCGTTTGCGACACCTCCCCTGCGGCTGTCGTGCGTGCCCCCGTCAAACCAATTCCCCAATGAATCACCCCGGTTCTGGCTCTCTCCCAGCTGATGACGCGGCTCGGTTGAATCATCACGTTGGCAGGCCGTGCCGACTTCGGATTGGTTCCAATCGCCACTTCCCACAGCCAGCCAATTCCCGGTCCCGGCATGTCCGGCCATTGGATATCCTTGTACTTCTCCAACATGGCCTTCCATCTTTCCCCGTAGCTTCCCCCGGCTTCGATCCGGGTCACTTGGTTGTTGTCAATGTAAACCTCAATACGAGGAAAAAATCCAGTGTGGTTGGCTACTCCGGCGATCACTCCTTTTGCGTCCAGGGCATTTTTAACTTCCAGAAAAGGATGAGACATGATGTGACCTCTATAGAGAATGTCCCGACCCCCTCTTCTCCTCACCGCCTCCTCATGCTCTTCTCTGCTCACCGTCCAGCTGATGTCCGTCCCCTCCGGATCGGTGATCCTCACCTTTCTCGCCGACAACACCGTTTGCCAAACCTTCTCATCGAGTGCTTCAACGATTTCAGCAGGGTAGTCCGCTGTCCCTGAAATGAACTCGTCCAGGGTTTTCCAGGGAATCCCTCCCCAGCTATACCCTGCATGTGGAGGGTTGGCTCCTCCTCCTCCGTTGATCACAACGTGATACTGAGCGACCGCCTCAACGTACTTCTTCACAAAAAGTTTAGGGCTCTCAACACGGTGCTCGAACTGATCGATCTCCCGGGCTCCCTCGGCCGGTTTTATCGGCAGGTGAAAGCTGTGATAGTCCAAAAACAGCACGTCGGGCTTTGCTCCCGCCTCTCTGATCGCCATCTCTAAAGCATCGATCACGCGACGGTCATATTCGCTGTCCACGGCAAGCAGGACTCTGAAGCCGGGCTTGATGCCCCAACCCACCAGAAAGCCCGACTCCGCCCTATTTTCTCGGGTCACGATGGGCCTGGCAATGTCGAGCAGGTCGGCCGCAGTTTCGACATCCCTCAACTCAGGATAGCGAGGTGCGGGATACTCAAAATGGACCTGCGCCAAAAGTGGAGCCGTTAAAGCGAATATTGCAAAAACGACCAGTAACCTACTTTCAATAAATTGTCTTGTGGTCATCTCATCCTCCTTGTCTGGCCCGTGGTAAAGTGCCTCGTTCCATAAATATGATGACGTTTGTGGAGCGAGACACTAAGCCCACGGCTCTGAATGCGTTGCTTGCCAATCCCTCGATATATGTCAGTTGTCAGTTGTCAGCTGTCAGTGACCCATACGCCACTTCTCCTGCAATCACAGTGGCCAAAATCTTAATTTCAGACAGGTCTTCATCCGCCACGTCGCGGTCCAGGGGATTCTTGTCCAGAACCACCAGATCCGCCAGCTTGCCTGGTTCCAGCGAACCCAGCTCTTCATTTCGCAGGACATAATCGGCGCCCCAGCGGGTCATCATGAGCAGGGCACTATCCCGGTCGATGGCCTCCCGGGGGCCAAAGACACGACCATCCTTGACCCTTCGAGTCACCAACACCTCCAGATTGAACATGGGCTGTCTCAGCGGGTCTTCATGAGTGTCAGCTCCGTAGCTGACTTTCGCACCGGCATCGAGCAGGCTTTTCACGGGAAGCATCCATCGATGGGCGTATTCCTCGCCGTACACTCGACTCACACCGGCAGCGTAAGTGCTATAAAACATGGGAGGTTGTAGACTCCAGGTCACACCCAGTCGGGCAGATTTCTCGACGATCTCGGGGCTGACCATCATGCCGTGATCCAGCCCAAAGCTCCTTCCCAGGATCGACTCCTCCTGGTTGGCCTGGTCAAAGGCATCGAGCATCATCAAAAACCCCTTGTCTCCGAAGGTGTGCACTCCGGAGACCCTGTACCCATAACGATTGACCACCAGCACGGCGTCAGCACCCGGCTCACCCGGCAGGTCCCACTCACAAAGCCCCTCCGGATAGATGTCACCGGGTAACATCACCTGTTTTGGAGGTGTCGCGCAGACATTTCCACGACTGCCCGGTCCATCTCCGTCGGGTTTTCCAATCGAGATGCCAATCATCCACATCCGTTCGGTTCCGTGTCCCTGAAGATTACCGAAGCGTTTCAGGTCCCTTTCAAGAAACGGATTGCTGCGTCCTATTTCATGCGAATACCCCAGCCTGAGCGGCAGCTCACCTGCTCGATCCAGCAACCCGTAAGCGGTGACTTCATTTCCCTTGAGACGCGTGGACAAAGTGGTCACCCCGATGGCCACCCATTCCTCCAACTCCCTTTTTAGAAAAGGCGCCAGAACTTTGGGTGAGACCCGAGGCACGACCTCCTGGTCGATCACCGTGCCGACAGCTCCAAAAATCTGGCCCGTAGGAACTCCTTTGTCGTCTCTCAGTATCCCGGGGACCCGGTCGCCGTAGGTTTCCAGAACTTTGTCCAGCATTTTGGTGTTAGCGATTCCCTGGGTGCCGCTTCCAATCATCACATAGAGAAGATTGTCGGGCGCCACTTCGTCCAGGTCATATCGGGTAAGTGCCAGCGAGGTTGCGTTCCCCCGAAATTTCGTATGAATCCATTCCTGGGGAGAGACGCTTTCCGCCACTCTCTTGAAATCGGATAAGGCGGTCTCTTTCGACTCCCACCTGATGTTCACATAGCGGATGTTCTGCTCTCGCAAGGACTGAACATAGGCAAGGTTGTACTCATCTTTATAGTGCGACAAGGCGTAGCGATTGGGATGGGAATGGGTGTCTATGATGCCGGGGATGACTGCCCGACCCCCCAGATCCACTTTGACCGTGTCGGGTCCAGCCATGGGGAGGATCCGATCGCTGTCCCCCACCGCCAGAACCCGACCATCCCGAAGAGCGATGGCCTGGGTGACGTGGATGGGAGGCCGGTCGCGATCCATGGTCAGGACATGGCCGTTGTACAAAACCGTATCGGCGTAATTCACCACTTCCGGAGGCAGGTCCTGAGCTTGAGAAAGCCCCAAAAGAGGCCCCCCACAAAGTAGAAGACTGATCAAGTTGAAGTTAGAAACATTTACAATAAAACGTCTTGCATGACTCATGGTGTAATCTTCCTCCCCTTACCTGCTGCTGGTGACCGTCGGAGTTACGGCAAAGCTTCCTCCTCCCCTATCGTCCCAGAAGGGTAAGGTAATGACCCCGTCCCTGGCTCGGTCGTACACAACTTTTCCGTCCACCACCGTCAGGTCAATGGAGAGTTCCGAGATCTGGTCCTCGGGCACCGTCATGTAATCGCCTCCCAGCACCACCAGATCAGCCAGCTTCCCCACCTCGATGGTTCCCAGAATCTCCTCATCCTCCGAATAGTAGGCGGCCCAGTTGGTCTTCATCCACAGGGCCTCTTGACGAGTGATCTTCTGATCCTCACCCCAGGTTCGTCCCCCTGTGCCATTGTTGCGCGTAATCAGCATTTCCATATTCCACAACGGCCTGGACCAGGGGCCTCGGATATCCGCCTCCATCACAGGCTTCATGCCTGCGTCAATCATGCTTCTCACCCGCGTGAGCCGATTGACCTGGTCGGCGCCGTACTGATAAACGAGACCATCGGGATTCTGTTGGAAGAGGTACTTGGGTCCCACGCTGAAGATGACACCCAACTCTTTGGCCCGACGGATGTTCTCGTCGGTGCGAAACAAACTGTGATCGAAGGCCCATCGACCCTGTAGGGGCTTTTCTTGATTGGCCTTTTCAAAAACATCCAGGACGATGCTAGCCGCCTGGTCTCCCTGGGTGTGCATGCTGGTGATATTCCAGCCATAGCGGTTGGCGAGAATAATGTTTTGCCACTCGCTGTTTTCCAGATCGTTGCCGAAGCTGGCCCAGTAGTTCTTACCGTAGGGGCCATAGGGGGAAGTATCCAACTCTCGGATCTTGCCGCTCCAGGTCAATGCCGCTCCACCATTGTTATTGCAATCCACGGGTTGGACGGTGGTGCCATGAATCTTCATCATGTCGTCGCCAAAGCCGCTCAGGTTCCCCATCCGCTTCAAATAGGCTTCTGCATTAGGATTTTGACGTATCAGTTCATGGGCTACCCGAATCCGCGTCGTCAACTCCCCTCGGGCCCAGACTTCCTTTAGAATCGAAAAGGTCAGCCCCTGTGACCTCCCGATAACCGTGGTTAAGCCTTGATAGTTGAGTTTCCTCAGAATCTGCCGCTGTTGCTGGATGTTTTCTTCGGTGATCTGGGGCTGAGGACGGACGTCATAGGCCAGTACCCCCAGAGCAAATCCTGAGATCAATCCGGTCGGTTCCCCGGTCTCCGGGTCTTTGACAATTCCACCTGTTTCCGGCGGGACGGCTTCGAGCGCCAGGCCGTTGGCAACAGCGATGTTGCAACCCGTCACGATCACCAACGGATTGTGGGGTGAAATCGGGTCCAGAAGCTGGCGATTCAACTCATTGATCAACACTTTGTTGTAGGGACCGCTGAGAAACAGCCACTCGCCGGCAGGGGCCTGATCCACGATTTTCTTGATTTCCTCAAGACCACTATCGAGATGGGTCAATCTCAGCCTCCAGGAACCTGTCTTGAGCACCTGACCGATCCAGGCTTGATGCAAGTGCGGGTCCCACAGACCGGGAACGACGCTCCTCCCGTTGAGATCGACCTGTCGAGTCTGGGGTCCTGCCATGCGCCGAATACGATCGCTCTCACCGACGGCCATAAATTTTCCGTCTCGAACAGCGACGGCTTCGGCAGTCGTAAAGTCGTCATCGGCTGTCAAGATCTTGCCGTTGTACAGGACCAGATCCGCATAAGCCACTACCTCAGGCGGCAAGTCTTGCTGGGCTTTCAATAAACCCGACTGCCCCCCATAGAAAAGGCCCAGCGCGATCAGGGATGCCATCTTTCCTAATCTAGGAATCATTTTTTTCTCCTTAGAAAGAACAGTGTCTCGTCTCTAATGAAGCTTATCTGCCAACGGTCGTCCCGCCCATGAAGTCCCCCCCTCAAGGAGATGTTCCCTGAATCTTACGACCGTAGGACGTCGAAGGCAATGGAAAATGAGCGAGTTGAGGAATCTCCTACCGATGATCCACAACCACTTTTCCGCCCTTGATGACGACTTCAATGTTGTGGATCACCGAAATGTCCATAAGAGGATCTCCATCCACGATGATGAGATCGGCCAACTTTCCCGGTTCGAGAGTACCTAGCTCATCCAACTTCCCCAGGTGTTCTGCCGCATT
>JACZQQ010000124.1 GCA_022545645.1 Acidobacteriota bacterium
CAATTGACAGTTCTATTTTGGTTGGAGTGAGCTGGAGTGAGTTTGCCGCGGGCACACTTTAGGCACAATTAGGCCATTTTGGGGTTGAGTCGGGGAGACTCAACTTTGCTGAAACCCGCGTCAGGAGCGTGCCCGGGGAGGGACTCGAACCCTCACGAGGGAAACCCTCACAGGATTTTAAGTCCTGTGCGTCTTATTTGGATCCCTGCGAAGTGGGCTCTTCACTCGTGGCTCATGCCTTCCGAGCCTTCCATTGCGGGAGGCTTGGAGTATTCATCGAAAACAAAATTAAAGAGTTCCGATTCCCCCTCGGCAGCACCTGGAAAATTCACCAGGAGGGTGAGGGTTAGGGGAAATTCGATTTCCCGATCCAGCTCAGCCATCAACATCCCATCCTCATGTCCAACTTTCAAGGGAATGCCGGGAGGATCAGGAAATTCTCCCCAGTGAAGAGTTCCTGAGGCTTGCTGCACCTTCTCATCATTCAAGGGCATCGTCATGGCATCGTACAGATAGACCCGAAACATCCTCGGAGAGCTCAGGGTTCCTTCCAGATGATGCACCTCATCCAGGGCCATAAAGAAAATGCCGCCATGTTTGGTTTCGTGATCTGAGTGTTCCTCCATACCCTGTCCCTGAGACTCCATACCTTCCATGTCGGCCATAGCTTCCCCGCCAGTTTCAGCAGCTGGAGATGTCCCCTCCTGGCAAGACACCAAAAGAACAAGTACGGAAAACGCAACGAGAGACATTCTGTAACCCATATATTTCTGACCTCCGCTTCCTTTCATCAATCTTGTTCAGGCTCGTTCAGGCGTATTCAACAGACCCACCCCGGGCACGAAATTCCTGCAAAAGGGGCTCAAGTTCCTCCCCCACCCCTCCTTGATCGAGCCAGAAAGAGTCATAGAGCCGAATCTTGCGCCGATTGCGAAACTCTTTCCGAGTCCGCTCCAGGAACTGCTTCCGGGTGCCATCCAACTGAGAGTCCAGGTACCGCATATGGAGTTCTTCACAGGAGAGCTCCAGGGTTAATTTCTCTGTATTCCTGAATAGGAAAAAATCGCGACGGTTCATGTCTCCTAACCTGCAAGCGAGATCAGAGTCCTGCGTACCAGGGCCTCCGTAAGAGGAATCTTGTAACCATTTTTAGCCAGTGGCTGGGCTCGCGAAACTGCCGCTCGACCCGCATCTCCGGCAAGATCGGCCGTGATTCTCTGCCCCACCAACATGCGTTCCACATGGGGCAGGTGCCAGGGAATGGGGGCCACAGCGCCCAGGACAATTCTGGCCTTTCGGCAGACTCCCTGATCGATCTCCAAAACCGCGGCGACGCTCAGGACGGCGTGAGTCCAGGCCTCCCGATCCATAATTTTCACGTAGGTGCTCTTTACATTTTGCCGGGCTGGCGGCAACTCAATCTCAACCAGGACTTCATCGGGTCCCAGGATGTTCTCCCGGCTGACCTCTTCTCGAGGCAAGACGAAGAATTCGGAGGCAGGGACAACTCGTTCTCCATCGGGACCGGCGATCCGAAACCTGGCTTCCAAAGCCATCAATGCCGGTGCCGTATCCGAAGGGTGCACAATAAAGCTGGGGCCCCCTCCAAAAATGGCATGGAGTTGGTTCTGACCCACCACCGAGTAGCATCGATCACCCCCATGCTTGAAACAGGGAAATCCTTGGCGGAAATACCAGCACCAGGGCCGCTGGCAGATGTTTCCCGCCACCGTTCCCACGTTTCGAATTTGAGGAGTGGCTACCGTCCCGGCGGCTTCGGCAAGAACCGTGTACTGAGAAAGAATCAGAGGATGCTGGCTCAACTCCTGCAGGGTCACCAGGCCACCGATGCGAACTCCCTGGGAGTGAGGTTCAATTTTTTGCAGACCTTCGAGATCCTTGAGATTCACCACCACATCGGGAGCCACAAGGTCATCCTTGATCATTCCCAGCAAGTCGCTCCCTCCCCCGGCCAGAGATGCTGTCTTCCCCTCCTCAATCACCTTTTTCAGCAAGGACACCACTTCTTGACGATTTTCGGGATTCACGTTTGTGAAACTTTTCACGATAAGGCTCCAATGATCTTGTCACGGGTGATGGGAAGTTCCTTGATCCGTATTCCTATGGCGTTAAACACGGCATTGGAGAGGGCTCCCACCACGGGAACAATGGGAGGTTCTCCCACAGCCTTGGCACCGAAAGGACCATAGGCGTCTTCGGTCTCAACGAAGTGGACCTCAACGTTCGGGACATCGACGTGGGTCATGACCCGGGCTCCGTAGTAGCCGGGGTTCAAGGGGATGCCGGTATTTTCATCATAGAGAAGCTCCTCGTGCAGGGCCATGCCCAGACCCTGAATCACTCCCCCTTGGACCTGGCTGGCGGCCGTGAGCGGATTGATGATGCGTCCGCTGTCATGCACTGCCACATACTTTAAGACTCGGACACCCCCGAGTTCGGTGTCCACCTCGACCTCCACAAAATGAACCGCAAAGCTGTATCGGACCATCCCCTCCAGACTCGGCGAGGGAGTGGCTTCAGCGATCAACACCTCATCGCCCTGTGGAGGACCGCTTGCGGCAAGCTGCTGCTTGAGATCCTTGGCCGCTTCCACAATGGCATATCCGGTATGGGAGGTGGTCCGACTTCCGGATTCCCCTACCGAGTAGGGGGTGCGGTCGGTGTCCCCCGAGATGACCTGAACCTTGTCAAGATCGATCCCCATAGCCTCAGCCGCGATAAGGGCCATCGTGGTCTTGGCGCCCGTACCGATATCGGTGACGCCCACATGAAGCCATAGGCGTCCATCGCTATCCAGGCGCAGAACCGCACTGCTTCTTCCCACCGAGGCTCCAAAGCCGCCGGCGGCCAGACCAATGCCTGTCTTAATCGGTCCCTGCTGAGACCCGGCAGGATGCCGTCGCTTCTTCCACTCGAACCACTCGGCACCCTGGCGAATACACTCCAGAAGTCCTGAACTGGTGTAAGGGATACTGTCGCGGTATTTCCGGGTGACATTCTTTAGATAAAAGTCTACGGGATCGATCTTCAGCTCATGTGAAATGTCATCCAAAATCGATGCAATTCCGAAAACTCCCTGGGGATAAGGAGGACCCCGAAAGTTTGCAGATACGGCCGTGTTGGTATAAGCGGCATAGACTTCTGTCTTCACGTTCGGGCAACGAAAATATTCCACCCCCGAGATGCCTCCAGAACCCTTTCGATAGGGTCCCATTGCGCTGTAACCGCGCATCTGAATGGCCTGCAGAGTACCATCCTTGAGAACTCCCACCTTGTAGTTCTGGCTGGTTGCCCAACGCCCGTGTACACACACAAAGTCTTCCTTGCGGCTCAGCTCCAACTTGACCGGGCGTCCCGTCTCTTTGGCCAGCTGGGCCGCCATCAGATCAGAATCCTGGCACTGGTTCTTGTTGCCAAACCCCCCGCCCATGTACTGGCAGACCACACGCACCTTCTCCAGAGCCAGGTTCATATCTCTGGCAATATCCCTGTGACAGTTGGAAATTCCCTGGGTGGGAGTCCACACCGTCAGCTTGTCTCCTTCCCAATGGGCCAGGGCCACTCGGGGCTCCATCTGGGCATTGTTCACGTGCTTGGAGACATAGCGATCTTCAAAGACAAAATCTGAGGCGGCAAATCCTTTTTCGAGGTCGCCGCGCACATAGGTTGACGGTGCTCGCTCGCCCGGCCCCGTAGTCCGAAAACTAATGATCGGTGAGAGGTTCCCACCCGGGTGAATCTCCACAGCACCCGGCTGCAGGGCCTCTTCGGCATCCAGAACGAAGTCGAGAGGCTGGTACTCGACCTGGATCAACTTGAGAGCTTCCTCAGCCAGATGACGATTGGTGGCGGCCACGGCCGCCACTGCATCCCCCACGAAACGAACGGGATTGTTGAAAAGATAGCGCTTGTTGACGCGATCGCCGCTGGACCAGACCAACCGACAATTCTCATGGGTCAAGATAGCCTTCACACCCGGTGCAGCCAATGCTCGAGCCACATCGATGCCCAGGATTCGGGCATGGGGATGGGGGCTTCTCAGCACACGAGCATAGAGCATATCGGGAAGCTGAACATCGGCGCTGTAAGTCGCCCGTCCGGTGACCCTCTGCAGACCATCGATTCGTGGAGTGGAGTGTCCGACTGTCTTGAGTTCCTCAACCACGGCTTGACCCCTTTCCGGAGGTGGCCAGGACCGCTTCCAGATAGCGGTTGAAATTGGAACAACGGCAAATGTTTCCAGCCAGGGCCTGGCGGGCTTCCTCCTCGGTGGGATTGGGATTCTGATTGAGCAGGGCTTTGGCCGACATCAATTGTCCCGAAGTACAAAATCCACACTGAGGACCGTCATGTTCGATGAAGGCCTCCTGCAGCGGGTCCAGCTGATCTCCCTCAGCCAGCCCTTCTACCGTGGAAATTTCCTTGCCATCAGCCCAGACCGCCAAATAACTACAAGCGTAAAGGGATTTTCCGTCCAGCAAGACCGTGCAGGCTCCGCACTCACCCCGATCGCATCCCACTCGGGTACCGGTCAGACCCAGGTGATCTCGCAAAACCTCAACCAGCGTCCAGTGATCCTCCACCTTCACACGGTGGTCCTTGCCATTGACCTTGAGATGGACCTCTCGGCCTCTCTCTTCGGCTGGCTGCGGCTGGGATTGGAAAGTTGGCACCTCCAGCGCAGGAATAGCGGCGGCGGCGGCCATACCGGTCCCGCTTCGTTCCAGGAATGAACGTCTTGAAATGGGTTTCATGCTAGTGCCTCATCAGTGTAGAGTTGTATTTAATACACTTACCCTATACGACTCTTCACTCCCTTGTAAACCTATAATCTGACGGGAGAAATGAGGGAGAAATAAGGGGAACTTTAACGCTCCTGGGCCGGAGAGAGACCCCGCTGCAAGTTCCAGGCAGAGGGGTCCTCCAGGTAATGTTTCACTTCCTCTAACGAGGCTTCAGACATCAGACCCATGGCCTGTCCGACCTCCAGACAGGTGGCTAGCCCCACCAGAGAATGAACCGTAACACCCATTTCGGCCAACCTCTGGGCACCCTTTTGTTGGCGGTCCACAATCACCAGACAGTCGGAAATCGTGCAGCCGGCCTCTCGAATCCCTTCGATGAATCCGACTTTGCTTCCTCCATCGGTCATGAGATCTTCTACCAAGAGGACTTTACCCTGGGCGATCCCTTCCAAGAGTTGTCCACCCCCATAGTCCTTACGCTTCTTGCGGACGTAGACCAGGGGTTTGTTCAACCTATCCGCCAGCCAGGCAGCAAAAGGAATCCCTGCCGTCTCGCCTCCAGCGACACAGTCACATTCGATTTGTCTCTCCTGACACAGGTAGCGGGCCAATCCGATCAAAATGTCACGGGTGCTGGGAAAGGAGATCAGCAGGCGACAATTGATGTAAATGGGAGCGAAATCCCCAGAAGCGAGCCGAAAGGGTTCTTCTTCGTTCACCTGGACCGCTTTGTGGCGCCATAAAAACTGACTGGCGAGTTCAGCAATGGTTCTGTCCATCTCCTTGAGGAGCTTTTTCTGAGCAGCCGTTTTTTCTGCCATGGTTAGGGCTCTCATGCTACCGCGTCCGTAAGAAATCGGCCAGTCTTGGGATCCCCTTCTCCCTGAGAATCTGCATCAATCCCCGGTTGGTGAGCCGAACCAGGGAAGGCCCCCGGTAAATGAGACCCGTGTAAACCTGCACCAGGGTAGCCCCCAGCTCCAAGTACTCCCAGACTTCCTGGGCGGGATGCTTTTGGGGATCACAGCCAATACCGCCGCAGGCAATGATGGGCAGGCGGCCTCCAGTCCGACGAAAGACCTTCCGGGTCATCTGCTGGGCATACTCCTTGAGAGGCCGTCCGCTGAGGCCCCCGACGGGGAGCTTCTCCAGTTCGGAGGTAGGGCTTTTCAAATTCTCCCGTCTCAGGGTTGTGTTCGCGATCACGAAACCGTCGATGCCATGCTCCTCGGCCAGCCCCAAGAGACGGTCCAGTTCTCGATCCTGAAGATCGGGTGAAAGCTTCACCAAAACAGGTGTCACCGGCTGCGGAGCTGCCTGTTCGGCTCTGATCTTCTTCAGCTCCTTCAAAAAGGGCTCCAAGACTTCCGGGTCTTCAAAGGTCTTGCCTTCAACGGTGTTGGGACAACTCAGATTCAGGGTAATAAAGTCTGCTAACGGGTAAAACCTGCGAAAGTCCTCCAGAAAATCTTCCATGGCCTCTTCTCCGGCAATCTCAGGATCTGCCGTCTTGACCAGATTGATTCCGGTAGGGATCTGAAACTGTCGGTCTCGGAGTCGCTTGTGAATGATCTTGGCCCCGTCACTGTTGAGACCTAACCGGTTGATCAGGCCCCCATCCTGGGGAAGTCTGAGTAAAGTTGGAGAGGGATTGCCGGGCCAGGGCTGCAAGCTGATGGAGCCCATCTCCATATGCCCGAAACCCAGTGAGGCTATGACCTCGTGGAGTTGGCCCTGTTTGTCGAATCCGGCAGCCAGGCCCAGGGGACTCTTGAAGTCCAATCCCCAGACTTTGACCCCCAAGGGTTCGAACCGGGTGTGGTAAATCTGACTCAGGAGGCGACAAGCCAGGGAAGATTGGGAAAGGGTGTCTCCTATCCGGACAGTCTGTCTATGAACAAACTCCGGGTTCAGACCAAAAAGCAGGGGCCGCACAAGCTTATCGTAAAGCAACTTCGGGACTCTATTGTGCTTGAAATTTCCTGCCGGTGCAAGATGGGGTGTTCTCCTGGGTCCCTAGCCCAACACCTTCTTCACCAGCGACTTCACCTTACCCTCATACCGTTTCACAATCATCACGGGGGCCCGGGAATAGCGAGCCACCCTCTCGGCGATTTCGCCAAAGATGACATTGGAAAAGAGGCCCTCTTCGGAGGCCCCCAGAACAATGAGATCATACTCCCCTGCCGCCCGGGCAAGTCCGGAGGCCACTTTCCCGGCCTCGATGATCGTTCGTTTGGCGCTGGAGCCCAGCCCCGTCTCTTGGATGGTTTTCTCGATCCACTCATGGGCCTGGTCCTTCTCCTCCTGGCTTGCTCCTCGAGGCACCACATAACAGCTCGTCACCTCCGAACCATATTCGGCTTGATAAATGGACACAAGCTTGGCGGCCAATTGGGCATGGAAGCCTCCGGCCGTGGGAACAAGAATCTCATCCAGCGAGAGATCCTCCTCCAGTTTCACGGTAATCAGATCACAGGGGGCATGGTGAACCACCTTGTCGGTCACTTCACCGATAATTCGATCTCTCGTCGTGGTGTACCCTTTCCATCCCATCAGAATCAAGGAGGCATTTTCCTCTTCTGCCGTGCGCAGAATTCCGTCGTACACACGGTGGGCGATCCGAATAGCCGATCGCGTGGGTATCTGTACGCTGTTGCCATATTGGACGGCCTGCTTCAGAAGCGGGGTTTTATGATGCACGAAGCGCATCCCTTCGTGAATGGGTAGATTCTGGGGTACATCGATAACCCCCAGAACAATGATTTCCCCGTTATGTGCTTTGGCTATGGGGGCGGCAAGCTTCATCAGGGTTATGACGTGATCGGTATTATGCAGGGGTATCAGG
>JACZQQ010000125.1 GCA_022545645.1 Acidobacteriota bacterium
GGCCTCCTCAACGTACCTTACAGTAGTTTGCGGGGGCCGACCCGCACAGGCGGGTACCCCTCCCGCGCCTCGTCAGGTCGGCGTTTTCGCCGCTTCGTAACGAGAACCTATGCATAAACCCGGCTAGGAGGAGGTGATGCAGGGACATCGGCGACGACGAGTGACCCGCAAGCGGGTGCCCCGAGATCGCCCGCAACCCCCATCAGCCCGAAGGGTGGCGGCGGGACGGCATCGATTTCTTTGTCGCTCCTCCTCCACGATGTCACTGACATCGCGTCGTCGTCGCTTCGTGAACTCGACGCCGTCGCGCTCGCCACAAACGTCACCATATTTATGGAACGGGACACTTACTCATCTCCATGATCATTTACGGAATCAACCCGGTCCTTGAGGCTCTGCAATCGGAGGACAGCGCTCCTGACCGCATCTGGATCACACGGGGAACATCCAATCCCCGGCTGCAAAAGATCATAGAAAAGGCACAAAGTCGGGACATTCCCGTTCGCTTTGAGTCCGCTCGGGTGGTGGCCAACAAGGCCTCCACCTCTCATCATCAGGAGGTCGTTGCAGAGATCGCCTCGATCGGCTACACCGACGAAGAGACCCTTCTTGAGGCTGCGCCCGCGCTGCTGTTGCTGGTCGACGGGGTGGAGGATCCTCGTAACCTGGGAGCTCTGTTGCGCACCGCCGAGGCAGCTGGGGTTGAAGGGGTGTTCCTTCCTAACCGGCGCAGCTGTGCGATCACGGGGTCGGTGATCAAATCCAGTGCGGGAGCAGCTCTACATCTGAAGATCTCGCGCATCGGCAATGTCGTACAAACCTTGGAAAACTTGAAGAAACGAGGCTATTGGGTGGTCGGCCTGGATGCTCAGGGGAAGGACGGCCTGCACCAGATCAATGTGAGCTTACCCCTGGTCGTGGTGGTGGGAGGAGAACACCAGGGAGTGCGAAGGTTGGTTCGAGAACATTGCGACTTCCTAATCTCCCTGCCCATGAAGGGACAAGTCTCCTCCCTGAATCTCTCGGTGGCTGCCGGGGTGCTGCTGTATCAAATCTTGCTGAGACGGGAGGAAGCTGACAACTGACAGCTGACAGCTGACATTCGTAGCTTAAGTGGTGCCCGAATTCACCCGTCGAACAACGCCTTACTTCAATCTTTTGTCAGTTGTCAGTTGTCAGCTTCCCCCACCGGCTCCATCACCAGATTTCGCCACTCGTCAACATGGACTCTGAAGTCACCCGGGACAAAAGTCGTTGAGCCGTACTCCAGGATAATGGCCGGTCCCCGAAGACGGTTTCCGGGGAGCAGTCGTTCGCGCAGGTAAAAGGCGGTGGATACCGGGCTGCCATCCACGAACACCTGCCTTTCCTGAATCATCGCATCCTGGGGAGGCTCCTCGGATTCAAGGGGAAACCTGGGAATGGGCACTCGAGGAAATCTTCCGGAACCCCGGACTCTAAGGTTGACGATTTCCATGGGAAGCCGGGGATTTGAATAGCCATAGGATTGTTGATGCAGCTTGTGAAAGCGCTCACCAAAATCGTCGCTAAAAGGAACGTTCAACTCATAGGACTGCCCTACATAGCGAACATCCAAGGTCTGTTCCAACAGGAGGTCTTCCTGGTTAAAGCCTTGCTGAGAGAGCTGTCGGCGGATCCTCTCCTCCAGAGGTTGGAATTCCTGCTTCAAACGGATGAACAAGTCAGGCTCCTGCGAGTGCAGCATCACCGTCAAAGAGGTGTCTTTCACCACATTTGAGCGGAGGATTCCCATTGCTGAGAGCATTCCGGGATTGGGAGGTACCACGACTCGCGGCATCAGCAAGGCTCGCGCCAACTCGCAGCCATGAAGTCCTCCCGCTCCTCCAAAACTCACTAAAGTGAAATCCCGGGTGTCGTACCCTTTCTGAAGGGAAATCAAGTGAATGGCTCTCTCCATCTGAGTATTCACAATGCCCACTATTCCCTCGGCAATATCCACAGCTTCCCAGGTCTTGTGGGTTTTCTGGGTCAGCTTCTCTGCTAACTCTTCCAGCGCGGCTCTGATTCTTTCCGGGTAGAGCCTCAGGTCTCCACCCAAAAAGTACTCCGGATCCATTCGCCCCAGAAAGAGATGGGCATCGGTGACCGTTATCTCCCCTCCTTTGCCGTAACATAGGGGTCCGGGGTCTGCTCCGGCACTTTGGGGACCCACCCGCAACAGACCACCGGAATCGATCCTGGCCATCGATCCACCTCCGGCTCCAACCGTGTGGATTCCAATCATCTGAAGGGGGATGGGCTGGTGATCGAGAGTGGCTTCGTTGGTCGTCAAGATCTGATCTTCGCACAGACAGACATCGGTGGAGGTTCCACCCATATCAAAGGTGATGATCTTCTCATAACCAGCTTCCTTCAACAGTTCAAAGGCTCCAACCACACCGCCCGCAGGACCCGAAAGAAGAGTGCGAAGAGGTTCCACGCCCTCGGAGGTTACTGGGATCGATCCTCCATTGGACTGCATAATGGTTAGCTTCCCTTTCCGGATCAGCGAATGGCTGCTCAATCGGGAAAGATACCTGGACATGGGCGTGGTCAAGTAGGCGTTGATGACGGTGGCTGAAGTACGTTCATATTCACGGAACTCAGGGAGAACCTGGTGAGACAGAACTACGGGAACCTGGGCGAACTCCAGGGCCTCGGCGATTTGTTTTTCGCTCTTGGGATTGAGGTAACTGTACAGAAGGACGACTGCAATGGCCTCCGGCGCCAGTTGTCGTACCTTCCTTCGAAGCCAGTCCAGGCTTCTTTCTTCCAGGGCCATGAGTGACCTGCCGTCGCGCAGCGTGCGCTCCTTGACTCCCAGACGAAAGTCGGCGGGCACCAGTGGCGTGGGGCGAGAGGAAGAGAGTGAATAGAGTTGAGGTCGATCCTGGCGACCGATCTCCAGGATGTCTTCAAAGCCTTCATTGGTAATGAGCAGTGTCTTAGCGCCCTTTCTTTCTAAAAGAGCATTGGTGGCAACAGTCGATCCGTGTTGGATCAGAAAGCCGTCTCGATTTTCCACGATTTGAGCAAGTCCCTCCAGCACCGCTTCCTCCGGATGGTCCGGGGTGGAGGGAACTTTAAAAACTCGGACCTCGCTATCCTCCAAAACCACGAAATCGGTAAACGTACCCCCTGTATCCACTCCTATTCTCAGCAAGTTGATCTACCCTCTCTAGATTCCTCGGAAAAATGCTAAAATACACGACCAGATCAATCATCGGCAACTAGGTACTCATGAAGCAACAGGAACTTCTACGAAAAATTTATTGGATTGCTGCAGTGCTCACCGGGGTCATTCTGGCTTTTTTAGCCAGCGTCATTTTCTTGAACCCCTCCTCAGTGGGCAATCCCAGCTTCGTATGGAACATCAATCTATGGGCGTTAGCCTGGGCCTTGAACTTTGTCATCGTCTTGGTGCTTTTCTTCATTTTGGCTCGCCACCTGGTCAAACTTTTTTTCGAATATCAGAGAAACCGGCCAGGAAGCCGCCTCAAGACCAAGCTGGTGGTCACGTTGATCGCCTTTTCCCTGTTACCCACTCTGATCATGGCCTTTCTGGCTTTCGGACTCATCAACCAAAATCTGAGGCAGTGGTTCAGCTCTCCGACAGAACAACTCTTGGAGTCCTCACAATCGATTTCTCGCAGTTACTACCAACAGAGCCAGGTGTTCCGGCTTTCCACCACTCAGTTTCTGGCTCACCAGGTGGAACCGCAGACATTGGAGCCCACAGAGCGTTTCGAGGACCTGCTTCGAGAGTATGGTTACGATGGGGTAGCCCTCTTCGATCATCAACGGCAGCGCATTCATGAGAGTGGGGAATGGCTTCAGGGTCAGCCCCTTGAATCCAATATCCAGCAAGTATTGCAAGGGGAAGAATTTTACCTTGTGGAGCGCCGGGTGGACGAGGATTTGGGAATAGTCGGCGTTCCCATTCAAGGTGTCTCAGGCGCCATTGAGGGTGCCCTCTTTGTCCATTTCCTCATCCCTCGGAGCGTCGCCTTTCACCTCATCCAGGTGAATGACGCCTCCAACAAATACGAGGCCATCAAGGGAGGGGTCAGCCAGCTCGAACTCAACTATTTCTCCATACTGGGCCTGGCCACCCTGGCCGTCGTGTTTGGTTTTGTCTGGCTGGGAACCTATATCGCCAAGAGGATAACCGTTCCTTTGGAGGCTTTAGCGGAGGGCTCTCGCGAATTGGCGGAGGGTAATCTGGATCACCGTGTCGACGTTTCGGCCGTGGACGAGCTGGGAATTCTGGTGGATTCGTTTAATCGGATGGCTGAAGAAATCAAACAAAGCAGGCAGAAGCTGGTCCAAGCTAATGCGGAACTGAGGGAGACCAACGAACATTTGGATGAGCGCCGGCGCTACATCGAGACCATCCTCCACAATATCGCTACGGGGGTCATCAGCATTGACGAGTCCGATGTCATTCGGGCCATCAACGAAGCAGCGCTGAAGACGCTACAGCTGAACCGCGAAGAGATCTTGAACCGATCCCTGCGCGAGGTCGTGGATCCTCACCTTTACGAAGAATTTCTGACCATTAAGAAGCGCGCCCGTCTATACGGCACCTATAGCAAGGAGGTGACCTTCAAGCGAGGCGAACGGGAGCTGCACCTGGCCACCACCATCACCGCCAATCCGGTTCCTTTTCAGGAGGAGCGTGAATATCTCATTGTCCTGGATGATTTGACGGAATTGATCAAGGCAGAAAAGTTCGCCGCCTGGCAGGAAGTGGCCCGCCGACTGGCCCATGAGATCAAGAATCCCCTGACTCCCATTCAACTTTCGGCGGAGCGAGTGGAAAAGCGCTTCGAAAAAATTGCCCTGGCCCATCCTTCCTCCCCGGAGATCCGCCAGTTTCAAAAGGTTTTGGGAGATTCCATGCGTATCATTGTGGCCGAAGCGAATGTACTCAAGGTGCTGGTGGAGGAATTCTCGCGATTCGCTCGACTCCCGATCTGCAAACCAGTCGAGGTCCAACTTCACGAACTGATTGATCAAACACTGGCGCTTTACGGCGGCGGCCCGGAAAAGGTACAGATACGAAAGGTCTTCGATCCCAACGTCGGCACCATCAAAATCGATCCTCAACAGATGCAGCGCGCGTTCATCAATTTGATTGACAACTCTCTCGATGCACTTGCCGAAACGCAAGCCGATCGGTGCATCCTTATTCAGACCCGTTTTAATCAGAGCCGTGAATCGGTCAGCATTGAATTTCAAGACAACGGGATCGGCATCTCGCCGGAAGATTACGAGCATCTTTTCCTGCCCTATTTTTCCACCAAGAAGAAAGGCACTGGTTTGGGGCTCGTGATTGTTCGTCAAATTGTTTCCGAGCACAATGGGTTTGTGCGGGCAAAACCCAATCAACCCACGGGAACACGACTAATCATGGAACTGCCCGTAAACTGACAACATCTGATTAAGACCATCGAACTCGTGATGAGCAAAGGGAAACTTCTCATTGTTGACGACGAAAAAAACCTCCGCAGCTCCCTTCAGGCGATTCTGCGGGACGAGGGATACCAGACCGATGCGGTGTCCTCGGGAGAGGCTTGCCTGGAAAAACTGAAGAAGAACAAATACGATACGATTTTTCTCGACATCTGGCTGCCGGGAAAAGACGGAATCGAGATACTCAAGGAAATCCGAAGTAGACGTCCCCTCCAATACGTGATCATCATTTCGGGACATGGGACCATAGAAACAGCCGTACAGGCTACCAAACTGGGCGCCTTTGACTTCATTGAAAAACCCCTTTCTCTGGAAAAAGTCATGCTGGTCCTGCGCCACGCCTTCAAGCAAAAGAATCTAGAGGACGAAAACAGGACTCTGAAGGATTTCATTCGCCGGGAAACCATGATGATCGGGAGTTCGGTCCCCATGAAAGCCCTGCGCCAACAGATTGACTATGCCGCCCCCACTGAAGGGAGAATTCTGATTTACGGGGAGAACGGGACCGGAAAAGAGCTGGTGGCCACACTGCTTCATCTCAACAGTCCTCGCAAGAACCAGCCCTTTGTGGAAGTCAACTGTGCGGCCATTCCCGAGGATCTGATCGAGAGCGAATTGTTTGGGAGTGTCAAGGGAGCCTATACAGGGGCCACGGAGAGTCGGAAAGGGAAGTTCGGACTGGCCGACCGTGGGACTCTGTTTTTGGACGAAGTCGGGGATATGAGCTTGAAAACCCAGGCTAAAGTGCTCAGGGTTCTGGAGGAGCAGAGATTTCATCCGGTCGGCAGCAATGAAGCCATTGAGGTGGATGTTCGCGTGATAGCGGCCACCAACAAGAATCTCGAGCAAGAGATCGAGAAGGAGAACTTCCGGCAGGATCTGTTCTTTCGCCTCAACGTCATCCCTTTTGAAGTCCCTCCTCTAAGAGAGAGAAGGGAAGACATCCCTGAACTGGTGGATCACTTCATGAAGGGCTTCTGCCGGCGCTATGGGAAACCCAAGAAGCGGGTCCGTTCCCAGGCTATGGCGAAACTGGAATCGTACCACTGGCCCGGCAACGTCCGGGAGCTCAAGAATACGGTGGAACGTCTGGCCATCATGGTTCCCGGGAAGGTGGTCACCCTTTCCGACCTTCCCTCCTCCATGATCAAACCGTCTCAGGACGCCAAGCAGGGAAACTCTTTGAACTGGCAGGAGGCTCGAGAGAAATTCGAACGCCAGTTTATCCTGGATAAGTTGGTGGAAAACAAGGGGAACATTTCTCGAACCGCAGCAGCCATTGGAATGGAGCGAACCCACCTGCACCGGAAACTGAAAGTTTATGACATCAAGGTCAAGTGAGCTGTACGGCAGAATTTTCTCCTCTTTCTGCTTGTGTCTTATGCGGACAACCAGGAGATGATACTGATCAGCCTCAACATTGTTAGGCCATAGGATAAACCTCGAAACATCAACCAAATTGTGAACACCACAACTCTCTTCTTGGGTCTGATCTTTGGTTCAATCGGCATGGGGTACTTGATCTATGGCAGGAAACAAAAGCACGGAATTGCACTGATTAGCGGTGTTGCGCTTTGTGCTCTCCCCTATCTTGTATCTGACATTTTGTTCATCACTCTTATTGGTGTTGGTGTAATGGTTTTGCCGTTCCTTTTCAAGCACTAGGTCTCTGGCCAATGTGGGAAAATCTGGACTTTAGTCATCAACTTATGGGACATGGCCTAACAATTCGTTGGAGCGGACAGCAAAAGCCGCTGCCGCTCAACTTTTTCGTTATACCTCCTGGTGACCGGATTACCTTCAGCATCGTCCACTGTGAAGTCGAAGGTCCCAAGGGTATACCCAAGATGTCCTTGGCCTTTGGCATTGAGCTGCGCGTAGGAATTTAAGGAATTTCGCAGTTTGCTTGAATTCCTTACCGAAGTAGAGCTAAATCCTCTTCCTGCATTAGTTTAACGTTCAATTGTGCCAATACAGTTTCGATCGCCTTTCGGTTTAGATGCGCGTCCACCGAACTCACGGTAATATTGTGTGGGTCAATCAGGATTGGATAATGAGGCACGTTTTGAAAAATTGCATCAAAA
>JACZQQ010000126.1:0-2032 GCA_022545645.1 Acidobacteriota bacterium
TTCCTTTTCCGCAGATAATGGCGATGAGGCGAGAGTCCAAATCCTCGAAATATTTCTCCAGTGTCTTATAAAGATGCAGACCCGCGTTCTCCATCAACAACGAGCTGGGAATGCCGTGCTGCTCACTGGTGAGATGATCCACCTGATTGATCTGCTTTGCGGTAAGAATCTTCATTGAAGGCATTTCGGGCTGATTACAATTCCATTTTTGTTGATTGACCAACCGCTCTCAAACTAATCCTGGTTGAAGTGAAACATTTGGCGCGAGTTCTCGTCTGAATAGGTGACGACAGTAACAAACAATAAACGTGAAGAAAAGATTGAATTAGGCTATAATGTAGTGAAGACTCAACAGGAGGCACACCGAAATGAAGCGCCAAGTACACAAAACGGTTGGATTTCTACTTTTTCTGGTCTTTCTGTTTCCCTTGCAGGCCTTTGCCGGACGGAAACATGAGGACGTGGAGGATATCGGGAACCGCAAGATCAACGGGAAAGTCGCCTTTTTCTTCCCGAATTTCGTTTCCTTGGAGAAGGAAATTCAAATGGGCGCGGAGTACTCACAAGTTTTCGAGCAGACCGCGCGTCTTGTTGAGGATCCTGTGGTCACCGAATACATCGATCGATTGGCCCAGAACCTCGTGAAGCACTCGGATGCCAAGGTCCCCTTTGTGGTCAAAGTCGTTGATTCGGATGAGGTGAACGCCTTTGCTTTGCCGGGAGGGTACTTCTACATCAACAAAGGGCTCATTTTGGAGGCTGATAGTGAATCCGAATTGGCGGGTGTGATGGCTCATGAAATTGCTCACGTGACCGCCCGTCACGCCACTGAACGGATGACGAAGGGTCAGTTGATGCAGTTTGCCGCACTTCCTGCCATGTTCGTCGGTGGCGGGTATTGGGCCCAATACGGAATCAACGCTGCCTTGGGGATGGGGATGTCCCTGGCCGTTCTCGGGATCACCCGTAAATCGGAGGAAGAAGCCGATCAGCTGGGTACTCAATACTTGTGGAATACCGACTATGATCCCAACGCCTTCATTTCCTTCTTTGAGAAACTGCAGGCCAAGGAAGAGAACACACCCGGTAAATTCGCCAGCTTTTGGCGAACTCATCCCACCCATGAATCCCGCATTGTAAAGGTCCAGGAGGAGATTTCCTACCTTCCTGTCAAGGACGAATATGTGATCAATGGCTCTGAGTTCGAACGGGTCAAGGCCCGTCTGATCGAGATCGACAACAGCCTGCTTGCTCCCGGTTCATCCGCCGCTTCTGGTGGGGCCAAAAGACCCACCCTCAAGCGCAAGACCAATCGGGAAGGCACGGAAGGTGATTCAGAGGAAAAACCAACTCTGCAGAAGGATCGACCGACCCTCAAACGAGACGACGCTTAAGAACCGCAGACCACAGACCCTTTGTAGACTGCTTTCTCAGTGCGCGAAGCGTGCTAACTACCTGACTTCTGGATTTCGGAATTGCCGTCTGAGGCCTGTTTGAGCGGTTTGACGGTAATGAGATCCTTCAGCTTCAGGAACTTCTTTTCACCGATTCCCCGGATATTCATCAGATCCTCGATTCGCTTGTAGGGACCACTCTTCTCGCGAAGCTCCAGAATGCGTTCAGCGATCACCGGTCCAATACCTGGTAGACCATCCAGCTGTGAGAGTGTTGCCGTGTTGAGGTCGATCTTGGGACTCTCTTCGCCCTTTACCGCTAGAACAAACAAAAGGAGTATCAAAGCTCCTATGGACACTCGGCAGGCAGATTCTCTTACTTTCATCACATTGTTCTCCCTTCATTGCTATAACGCGCAGATCGGAGAAACTACGAAGAAATTTCCCCGAGCGGGAGCCGGGACTATTCATAGGTTCTCGTCACGAAGGGGCGAAAACGCCGGCCTGACAAGGCGCGCGATGGGAGGCCCCCGCAAACGTACTGTACGTACGTTGAGGAGGCCGACCGAGTGGAACGCAGTCAGGGAGGATGGTTTCGCCGCTGCAGTAGAGAATCTATGAATTGTCCCGGCTAGAAT
>JACZQQ010000126.1:2042-7555 GCA_022545645.1 Acidobacteriota bacterium
CAAAAATTGGGTGATCCAGGTTGGTTTCGTAGGGGCGCACGGCTGTGCGCCCTATAAACTGTTGATAAAGCAGGGTGTGTGGGCGCACAGCCGTGCGCCCCTACGCAAGATCAAGAAGGCTAGAATTGACTCAAGTAGAAAGAGAACACTTGGCGTCCCCAAAGGGTGCTGGCTATGGCACCCGCAGCAAGGAAGCTTCCAAAGGGCAGTTCATATCTGCGCCCTTTACGAGAGATCAAAATGAAAAGGGATCCCACCACGGCTCCCAACAGCGATCCTAGGAGTATGGTTAACCAGGCATAGCCCCATCCCAGAAAGGCACCCACCATCGCCATCATCTTGATATCGCCAAAGCCCATGCCCTCTATTTTCCTGACCCTGAAGTAAAGCTCGGCTACGAACCAGAGAAACCCTCCACCCACCAGAATGCCGATGGCGGAGTCCACATAGTGGGTCCACATCACATTGGGGAGATCCAGGAAGCGAAATGGGTAAAAGAACTCTCCCGATTGAAAGGGTGACACCAAAAAACCGAAGACCGCGCCACCCAGGGTCAAGATATTGGGAAGAATCCTTTCGAAAAGGTCAATGAAGGTCAGAATCAGAAGCAGGCCAAAAAAGACCATGTTTACAAAGACGGGTGTGTAAAATCCGTACTTGAGAAAGAGGAGGTAAAAGGTGAGGCCGGTCATCACCTCCACGGTTGGATAAACCCAGGAAATTCTCTCCCCACATTGACTGCATTTTCCTCGCAGAATGAGATAGCTGAAGACGGGAATATTCTCCCAGGGTCGGATGGAATGATGGCAGTGAGGGCAGCTTGACCTGGGGCGCGTGATGGACTGGCCCTGGGGAATCCGATGGATGCAGACATTCAAGAAGCTACCGATCGCCAACCCAAAGGCGATCACGAATCCATCTATCATTTTGAGAGTATATCCTGAGGGTCCGCCCCTCTGGAGATCGGAGAGAGAAGGAGAGAAGGAAGGAGAAGGAATTTATTCAGAATTCCGAATTTGTTTGGAAGTTGGGATTTTGAATTTCAGCCGGTCTGCCGTCAATTGTCAGCACTCAGTCCTCAGTCCTCAGCACTCAGTCCTTTCTTCCTGCGCTCAGCGGGCTCCCCGAGCGCTGAATACCGCAGGAATGGTTCTCAACATGATTCGAATATCCAGCCAGAAGGACCAATTGTCGATGTATTCGAGATCCAACTCCATCCATCTGCTAAAGTCGATGTCGTTCCGGCCGGAAACTTGCCAAAGACAGGTGATTCCGGGCTTCACGCTCAACCGACGCCTCTGTTTGGTGGTGTAATGCTGGACCTCGTCGAGCAGCGGTGCCCGAGGACCAACGATACTCATTTCCCCTTTGAGGACGTTCCAGGCCTGGGGTATTTCATCAATGCTGAATTTCCGCAAAACTCGACCCAGTGGAGTGACTCGAGGATCATTGCGCATCTTAAAGACGGGGCCCCCCATCTCATTAAGATGTTTAATCTCCCACAGTTTGTCTTCCGCACCCTCGATCATCGTTCTGAACTTGACGAGCTCGAATTTCCGTCCATACAAACCGCATCGAACCTGTCTGTAGAACATGGGACCGGAAGAAGTCAATTTGATGAAAGCCCCTGTAATCAGGGCAAAGGGGGCGAATGCCACCAGCAGAACCAGAGCCACCAACACATCCACCACTCTCTTGGCGAGAATGCCGATGGTGTCCTCGGGAACCGGAGAAAAGGTGAGCATGGGCAGGTTCTCGAGGTACTCCAGTGAGACTTCGGAAGTGATATTGAGAAGGAAATCAGTGGCAACTCGAATTCGAATGCCGAGATCCTGACAGAGTTCAACCAGCCCCTCGAACTCTTCCAAATTTCTCCTTTGGGATCCCAGAAAGATGATTTCGTCGACCACATGCTCGTGCAGCAGACGCGGCAGTTCCTTCGTTGAACCGACCACTTTCAAGTCCTGCGGGGGTTCTTGGCCTTCTTCGCTGCTTAAGTAACCGACAACGTGGTAACCCCACATCTTGTAGCTCTCCACTAACTGACCGACTCGTCGTGCTCGGTCATCCGTACCGGCGATCAGAATTTTGATTTGACTGTGCTCGTTGATATTGCCGGAGCGAAGAAGCCAATATAGGATCACTCGATTGAACAGAAGGATTAGCCCCGCAAAAACCCAGAAGGCAAAGAAAACCGGCCGGCTGACCAGGAGCTTGAAACTATAAGTCAGGAAGCCCATGAAGAAGCCGGTGGCCACGATGAATTGTAAAACCCGAAATGCCTGTACTCCCAAGGGAAGGCGCAGGACCGCAGAATAGCGCTGGGTCAACATCAAGAGAAGGACCCACAAAGGAGCGGAGATCAGAAAGTAGAGAAGATAGTCTCGGAAGGGAAGCAGTTCCGGATTGAAAAAACTACTGATCTCAAGAGGAGCGAAGCGAACCAGGTAGTAGCGCAGGTAGTATGCGAGATACAGTCCCCAGAGACCTGCCAGGACGTCAGCAGCCAGAAGCAAATTCGCATACAGTTGATGCTGGCGATGAAACATTTCAGGAGTCTCAATGGAAAAGGTGCGTGAAAGCTCTCACAAATATATCACTTGATGACTTGGGCAAAACGGGTTGATCACATCCATTAAACGCTCGACCAGATCGGGACCCTCTTCACTCATAAACTGGTTGAAACTGATGACACGTTCCTGAAGCTTTCCCTTGGGGTAAAGGTGAGAATACAGATAATCCAGGTGTTGCCCAAAGTTCTCTTGCTGGTTTCGGTGATTGGCAATAAATCTTTTTTGGATCTTCTCGATCTGATAAAGAATCTTCTTCTCAGCACCCCCCAGCATCTCTGCTACTGTCGGGTCAATCTTCACAATATCATTTCCTAATGACTTTAGTGCGGTTCTGAGTTCTTCCTGCACACTCTCAAGCTTCCCCAGAATCTTTTCCGGGTCTTTCCCTTCCACGATTCGACGAGAGATCTCCTGTGGGGTGCATTGTAAAACATCGGTGACTTTCAACCCATATTTCCTCAGCAACCGTTGAGCTTTTCGATCCACCAGGGTGATCCCCACTCGCGGAAAGACAGCCATTTCCTTGTTCCAGAACGGACCAATGGCACAAATCTGTGCATAATAGGCAACCTCCGCAGCCCCCCCCACATAGGCCACTGTGGGAAATAAATGGTCCTGAACAATGGGTCTCAGGAGCACGTTGGGAGCCAACCTTCCGGCTTGCTTGCCGAATTCCTCCAAGAGTTGCTGGCCGTTTAACTGCAATGGGGTACCGGTCTTCTTCTGATATTGTTCTGCTCCATACTCCAGTTTGTATCGCTCTTCACCCTCGGTCCAAAAAATGAGACTCTCCGAGTCCTGAACCCGAACCTGGGCCTCAAATCCCTTTTCTTTCAACACTTCTGCTCTTTTTTGCAAAGCTCGGACGATGTCCTGACGCTGTTCTATAGCTACGGAAAACAAAGATTCCAGTCCTTGCTTGTATTGGGGAAGAAGTGCATCAAAGAGAACCAGACCGTACGGTCGAAAGAGGTGGCTTAGCCATGAGCCCAAGGCTTCTCGGAAATTCTTTGTAGGAGGGTAAGTGTCCTGGAGTATCTGGAGGACTTCCTTCTGGAACTCTCCTTTTAGCCCCTGCTCTTGTAAATGGCTGAAACACTCCTCGACGGCGTCCAGAGGGATCGTTCCCACCATTCGTGAGCTATTCTTTTGGGGGCCCGGATAGCTTGCCGCAAACAACTCTCCACCGGCGTCGAAAAAGGATGTGGAGCGGACCTCCTGGAAGTCGGAGTCATCCGATGCCAACCAGAAAACAGGAACCGCAGAGTAGCCCTCCTCATTCAGAATCTGGGCCAGGCGAACCGCCGTGAGCGCCTTGTAAACGGTAAAAGCCGGTCCCCCGAAAAATCCGGGCTGTTGTCCCGTAACCACCGCTAGGGTCTTGGAGGACCGCAGCTTTTTGAGATTCTGAAAAACTTCCTCGCTGGCCCCAACTCTCTGGTTGAACTCGAGGGTCATTTCCACCAGCTGATCACGGGGAAAAGTCGGCGGATTTCTTAGAACCGAATCGGCTCGCTCTTTGAGACTCTCAAGGCTCAGGTGGGCCTGGCCATCATAGAACAAGCTGCCAAAGAGGAGATCCGGCGCTTTATCGACCGGGGACCGACCGCGAAGGAACTGGAACGGGTGCAGACGCAATATCGGGCATCATTTCTCAGAGGCATAGAGCGGGTCGGCGGATTTGGTGGCAAATCCGGCGTGCTGGCAGAAAACATGGTGTACGGCGGCTCGCCGGACAGGTACCAGCGCAAGCTGGACTATATCGCCGACGCAAGCCGGGCAGACCTGCAGACCGTCGTCGGGGAATGGCTCGGCGAGAATGCCTATATCGCCGAGGTCTATCCGCATCCTGCGATGACTGCCGCCCCAGCGGGTGCCGACCGCTCAAAGCCACCGGAACCGGCCGGGTTTCCGAGCGGCGAGTTTCCTGAATTCGACCGGGTTACGCTTACAAACGGCCTCGACATCCTGGTTGCGCAACGGACTGCCATCCCGCTCGTCAATTTAACGCTGATTCTGAACGCGGGCTTTGCGGCCGATCAGTTTGCACAACCCGGCACCGCGGCCATGACGATGGCGATGCTGGCGGCGAACCCGATAAACATGGCTCTCATGAGCGATCCTCCAAGCTTGCCGCCGCGCCTTCTCGGCCCGGGGGGCGCGCGCGCCGCATTCTAGCCCCAGCCGCCGCCACGTGAAGCGATATGCTCGGACCCTGCGGGTGCGGCCCGCGCACCGAGGGCCGCGGTGGAGGCCTCGACAGCCACTTGGCCTGTCGCCTGCTCCTCGGTGAGAACGCTCAGTCGCGTCCGCGCTTCAGCGACGATGCGGGCGGCCTCCGCGCGACTCGGCGGCTCAGCCATCTCCGTGACATCGGCATCGGCATCGACATCGACCACGCTAGCAAGATTGTTGACCTCTCGCGTCTGGAGGCCGAGTCGCTGCCCATCAGCAAACTTTCCCTCTCGAGGC
Organism: Acidobacteriota bacterium; assembly: GCA_022545645.1. Classification (GTDB taxonomy): domain Bacteria; phylum Acidobacteriota; class UBA6911; order RPQK01; family JADFOI01; genus JADFOI01. The sequence continues at coordinate 7,088 of JACZQQ010000126.1, forward strand.
CCTAGGGCGAGGCAGGCGTGATGCGTCGATTCTTGGTAGTAGTCAGGCTCACTTCGGAGAGGCGAGAGCACATACTGGCTCGGCTGAAGGCCCGCTTCGCTACCGTGCCCAGCGATGTCAGCCTGGTGGACGACCTGATCGAGCTTTGCGACTCCGGGTTCGAGCGGGATGTGTTCCGACGCCTCCGCACTCTGGGCTATCGGGTCACTCCCCAGGTGACAGTGGCCGGGTATTCCATCGACTTGGTGGTGGAGGGGGATCAGGGCCGGCGTCTCGCCATCGAACTGGACGGCGACCAGTACCATACGCCCGAGCAGTGGGCGGACGATCTGGTCCGCCAGCGGACCATGGAGCGAATGGGCTGGCGATTCTGGCGGTGTTGGGGCTCCAGCTTCTACCTCGATCCCGAAGACTGCATGGCCGACCTGATCCGGGCATTCAATTCGCTTGGCATCAAGCCACTGGGTG
>JACZQQ010000127.1 GCA_022545645.1 Acidobacteriota bacterium
CAAAGAGGTTGAGTTCCTGGCTGCGGCCTTTGGGGACTGGGGACTGACCGAGCCCATTCGATCCCTTGAAGCGAACTTGTTCCAGGGACATCCGAGCCTTTATTTAAGTGAGCGATGGAGCTGGGTACCCCTCTCGGAATACCTCCACTTCTGCTACTTTTCCTTCATGGTCATGCTCCCCGTGGTGGGAGGTTACTGGTACGGCAAAGGGCAGATGCTGGCCTTTCGAGAACTGCTCTTCCTGGTCGGCGTCGCCTTTTACGGGAGTTACCTCTTCTTTATTCTGTTCCCCGTGGACAGTCCTTTTTACCTGGCGGATCCGCCCGAGGGCCCGATCGCCGATTATTTTTTCTACAACCTGGTCCACGAGATCTCTTCGCGCGGCGGGGCACGAGGGGGTGCTTTTCCCAGCACCCACGTGTCCGCCTCAATCATCGTTCTGGTGGTGGCCTGGAAACGACAGCGGCGGCTCGCTTACCTGCTCCTCCCGATGGTCCTGGGAGTCATTGTTGCCACCGTTTACGGCCGCTTCCACTACGTGCTGGATACGATCGCAGGTTTGGCCCTGGGGGTGGTCATCACCTCTCTCTACCTGGGCATCGAGTCGAGAACAAAAAAACAAACATCCCCACAATACTGAAAGCGGGAAACATAAGTCAGCCCTCGTAGACCTCACGGCGGTGCCCAATTTTTAAGATGACAACGGTCGATGGAGGTTCAATGCGATAGATGACTCGGTAGTCTCCGACCCGGATACGTCGAGCTCCCTTTAAACTGTATCGAAGCGGCTTGCCGAATTCGATAGGATGATTGGGGAGCTTCTTTTCAATCGCTTTTCGAATTTGTTGCTTCGCGGCTTTTGATAGCTTGGGAATATCTTCTCGAACAACACTCTCCAGATAGACAATCCGATAAGTCACTCCCAAGCCTTCCGGTGAGAGATCCGTTTCTCTCTCTTGGTCAAGCGCTCATCCGCAATACGGGAGAAGTGCAAATCCTCCTGGAGTTCCAAAGCCTGTTCAATCAAATTGAGACTCACACTGGAGATCGATTTTGCTCGCTTCTCTGATAATTTCTCCAGTGCTTTGTATGTCTCATCATCAATAGTGACATTAATTCGCTTCTTGGCGGTAGGCATGGTCATTCCCCCTTTCTACAGTGAAGTGTATCACTTTTACATCACCCGATCAATCACCTTCAGACTCATGCCACCTGACGTCTCAGAGTAAAGACACTGTCAACTGTGACAGTTTCCTCCACTCGACGAGTTGGCTACCCTTGGCCTGTAGAGACTGTCAATCTAGCTGTTCGGCCTGAGTGCGGCTGGGGTTTTGATAGAATCGCTCCCACGGTGAAGCAATAGAAGATGATGATCCGGATCGCTCAACATCCCGCCCTACTGGTTTTCCTCTTCACACTCGTCTCAATACGGGGAGCGGTCTTTCAGGAAAGCGAAGCTGCCCCACCCTCCCAGGCGGAAGCAGAGGTCGAGGACACGGACAGCACCGGCGGAACCCAACAAAGCCCAACCTCAACGACCAACTCCGGAACCCAAGCCGGCGCAAGACAGAGAGGACTGATCGAAGACGTTTCCGTTTCCGACGTCAAGACGTTCCTGGATCCGACGCGTATGATCAACCGGCTCGAATACGCCTTCCAGGCCAATTTCTTGCCCAATGATGCCAGGTTATTCACCAACAAATTTCGGCCCTGGTATGCCCTCAACAACTCGAGCGCTGTCTGGGTGAGGGTTCCCCTCCATGACTTCTCGATTCCCAATCAGGACATTCCGGTGGGAATCGGGGACATCGATATCGGCGGGGGTTTCGTGATTCACGAGGACCTGAGCAGGCGATTGACGTCCATTGCCGTCGCTGCGGAAATCCGGCTGCCTACCGGCGATGTGAGCAAAGGAACCGGATTGGACGCTTATATCATCGCGCCCGCAGCCCTGCTGGCTCTCAACCCGACCGACGCATTTCCCGTTTATATTGTCGGAAGGTACCTCCATTCTTGGGGCAGCCTTGGGGGAGCCGACACGGGTGATGGAACCCAGGAGGATCCTCGCCTTCGGTCCATACAGCTAGAGATCCGGACCTTCCACATCCTGCCCAAGGGCGTTTTCCTGGCGGTGCTTCCCACTTTCGTTTTCAACCTGAATCAAGATTTCAACATCTTCTCCCTGGGCCTGGGTGCCGGTCGAGCGCTCAACCGGCGGTTCTTGATTCAAGGGGGGTACGTCCAGCATATCGCCGGGCGGGAAACCTTCAACCGGGCTTTACAAATCGGGATCACCTATCTTTGGGGAAAGGATAAGTCAAAGCCGTAGGAGGGATCGGAACCGGATTCGGCACCTGAGGTGCCTCCCACATTCCGGAGAAGCCCATTCCGGAGGTCCCTGCCGCCGGATGGTGGGTTCAAGCCCTATTTCTGATCCCGATTCTGGATCCCTTCGGGGATTTGTAGGGTGAGTTGGGGCAGGGCGAACCTAATGCCCGCATCGTGGAAGGCCTGATCCACCGCCACCAGGAGCTGGTCTTTGATTTTCAGACCTTGACCAAAATCGACAAACACCCTCAGTTCGAACTTCAGCGCATCCTCTCCGAATTCCAGGAGCAGAACCTGGGGAGGAGGGTTCTTCAACACTTCCGGGTGTTGCTCGGCAACCTGAAAAAGAACCTTTTTGACCTCCTGGACACTGGTGTCATATTCCACGCGGAGGGGGATTTCGAGTCTTCGTTTTGAATCGGTCAAAGTCCAGTTGATGAGAGCCTTGGTCACGAATTCCTTGTTGGGGACAATCATTTCACTGCGATCCCAGAGACGGATGGTGGTGGCCCGGATTTGAGTTCGAGTCACGATACCCTCCAAGTCTCCGATCTTGACCGCGTCTCCGACGCGGATGGGCCGCTCCAATTGCAGAATCAAACCCGAGACGAAGTTGGCGATAATTTCCTGGAGGCCGAAGGCAAGACCGAAGCTGAAGGCGGCGGCCAGCCACTGGGCACTGGACCAACTGATTTTCAGGAACCCGCAGGTAATGATGATTCCGAGGATCATAATGGCATAGCGTACCAGTGAGCCGAAGGCAATCCGCGCCCCCTTGTCCAAGGTGGTTCTCCTCAGCAGAATGAGTTCCACGACCCCGGGAGCGTTCCTGGCAACGACCAGGGTCAAGATAGCGGCTACCAGAGCTTCGAGAAGATTCCAAAGAGTCAAGACCGAAGAGGGTTGGCTCCCACTGACCTGAGAAGCGGGGGAAGCCGGAATCACAGGAACAGGAAGGGCCGAGATCGTTTCGCCGGGCTCGGCATCCTCTGGAGCCGCCGATGATTCCGCTCCGGAAGCCAGGATGGTGCTCAACTGACCTCTTCCCGGGGCCGTGCTCTCCATCAGCTGAATCGAGGGCCAGACTTGGACGCGTCTGAGAATCTGCAACGTGGGCATGGCCTCAGACCAAATCGCAAAAAGTCCGATCCCGGCAGTCACCACCAGGACAAATCGGACCAGCCGACGAGTCTTGTCTTGTGCATCGGCAAGATCCTCTTGGGTCAGCCGGGGAGGCTGATCGGCCAGCACGTTTCCCATCTCGTCGTGAATATCCGGGGAGGTGGGCTGTGAATGAGACTGCTCGGCCAGCCGTTGATCAGAGGTGACACGCCATCTGTAGAACAGTCCCCCCAGTATCATGATTCCGGCGGCCAGCCACAGACTGCGCAGCATCTGATAAGCCAGCAAGAGTCCCGTGACGTAAAATCCAACAGCAGCAAGCAGAGCCGGCACCAGGAGACTCACAGTGATCACAGGCAAAGCGTAGAAAGAGACTTGCGGGTTGAGCCACTGTCCTCCCTGGCGGCGGCCAAAGATACGACCCAGATAGATCCCCAGACCGGCAGTGGCAATCATAAAGGCCAGCCGTCCCAGGGAATTGCTATAGGCCTGAAGCTCCGCTGGGGCATTCGGCGATATCCCAGAGAAGCCCAAGTGAAGGGCAACATACAAAAGGGGGAGAAAGAGGATCTGAGGCCGCAACAACTGCTGCCCGATGGGACCCATCACATCACTCGACCAACCCAGGTGGGCTTCAGCGAACCCGCGCGGTCTGAGCCAGTGTCGAGCCAGTTCGAGCAAACCGGTCACTCCCGCCACCCATCTCAAAGCATCTCCGGCATCCACCAGAAAGGAGTCATCCGAGCCTGCCAGTACCCGGCCCATGAGATAGAGTGCAAGCGGTAGGGGCAGGGCCAAAAAGAGGGTATGCACTACCGCTTCCAGGCTGGCACCAAAAGGTTTGACTTCAGGATTCCCCACCCGATCCGCCAGCGAGTCCAGGCGAGCCCGGATCCGGCCCCGGTACTTCAACAGCAGACCGAACAGGAGAATGAAGCCCAGCGTTCTGAAGGGGAAGTCCACCCCGGCTCCACCTATCGCACCGAATACGGGCAACCAGTTTGTGGGGGAGAGGATCCAGAAAAGAGCGTTCAGTGAATCTTTGAAATTGGGAACAATCGAGCCCGGGACACTACGCACCCAGAGCAGTCTCTCCCGGGTAAAACTTTGCAGTTCCTCGCTCCTGACCAGAAAGTTGGTCAAGACGGTGACCAGTTCCTCCAGTCGGCTGGAGTCTCGTCCTCCCTGGTTGATCAAGTCATCGAGCAGCTCCCTTCGGGTACGCACCAGATCCGAAATCAGGCTCTGCATCTCGGGAGTGAGAGCGCCGCTCTGGGCGGACTGAGTCTCCTCAAGGAGTGTGCTGATGCCGTTTTCGAATTCGCGAAACCGGACTCGTTCCTGCTCATACTGGATCAACTGGTGCTGCAAGTTGGGAATCAGCGCTTCCAGTCGGCGGATTTCACTGGCGGTTTCGGGAATCCCAGGAAAATCACTGGTGCTCCTCGGCCACCACTGAGTGATGTCGCCATCGTGTCCCACCGCCTCAAATCGCCGTTTGGTGAGCTGCAGAATTCGCTCAAGGTCGACTAGATTCTTACGAGTTTGGGCCAGAGCAGCATCGGCCGCAAGCAAATCGGCCATCACTCCATCCGGTGCCCAGAGTGTTTCCGCCAGCTGTTCTATTTCCGCTGCCATCTCTGCGAAGGCCGGCTGCTGTGCGACTTGCCCGGACCGACTCCGCACCTCCTCAAGAGACCTCTGGGCCTCATCCCCCCGGAGTTCCAGCAGAGTCGCTTCCAGCAAAGTCAGCAATTCTTCACTTCGGGTGACCCGAAGTTCCGCCTGATCGCGCTGCCAGGGGATCAGGACGGCTCGTTCTTCGACCCATGCGAGTTCGGCACGCAGAGCATCGCGCTGGCGAAGCAAGGCCTGACGCCGGGCCAGGAGTCTGGTTCGAGCTGCCTCTTTCAGCTGCTCGGAGAGGTCTAATGGGGAAGGGGCTCGCAACTCGCTGGTAAGGGATTCGATCTGCGGATCCAGGGTTCCGAGCTGGTTGGCAATTTCACTTCGGCGTCTGACCCGTTCCTCGGCACGCTCTTCCGCATCTCTGAGCGACAACCTGAGAGAAGCCAGCAACGACAGCTCCCGGGTCAATGCACTTTCTACCTGTTCAGCACTCTGGTTCTGGGGAAGTGAAGGTCGGGCTCTCCGCTCGGCCCGATTGACCTCGGAGCGGAGGGTCTGGACCCTGGCCTCGATGTTGGATCGTTCCCGCTGGTACTCTTCAACTCGAGCTTCAGCTTGTGCTGCCGACTCAAGATCATTGATGGCCTGGGCATAGAGGTCCATCAGCCGGGTCTTGAGGCCGGCCTCCAAACCGTCGTTGTCTTCGACCTGCTGTCTGAGTTCGCGAACGCTCCCGAGATCAGGCTCCCTGTCGGAAGTCTCTTCGAGCTGTGCAAAGAGCGGCAAACAGGTTGCAGCAAGAAGGGTAAAGGTCAGGCAGGTCGAGACGCTCCCAGGGATGTTCTTTGGTCTTGTTCCCACTAACTCTGCTCTATCAGCGGCTTATAGGGCGCACGTCTGTGCGCCCCTACGTAACCAACCAGGGTCAACCGATTTTTGAGACATTCTCTGCGAGCGGCTCACTGCTCTTGTTGAATCCGCTTCACCGCCACCCGGGTCGCCTGCAGCATTCCCTCCAGGGACTCGCGGGGCAAACTGGTCACAAACGGCTTCACCACCCAACCCAGGCCAAAGGGAATCTGACGGGACAGGGAAACCGAAACGCACTCCACGAACACTCCATCTTCGGCCTCCTCGATAAACCAGTAGGCATACAAACGCCACAAAAAACCTCGGTCCTCTCCCACGGGAAGCTCTTTTTCCTTGGGGGTATCCGGGTTCTCCACCTCGGCGATCTTGGTACTGTAGGACTTCATATACCAACGGTTGTCGGAGACCTGGGAGTAATGAGCTTCATGCTCGGTGCTCAGGACCACGGTGAGAACCTTTTTTTTGCGCAACTTGAGGTAGCCCCGATAGACATCCCCATCCTGGCTTAACAGCTTCGACTCAATGGGCTCAGGATACCACTCCTGGTGGCGGTCGTAGTCCTGCAGAACCGCCAAAACCTCAGGTCCCGTTGCCTGGGGAATGAACATGGCTCCCAGCCAGACGTGCAGCAGCCCACCCTCGATCGAAGGAGTCTCTGGCAGACCTTCGATCAGAATATCCCCTCTCCTCAGGGTTATCCTCCGCTCGGGGACATCGTCTGTCCACAAAAAAGGACGCTCGCCATCGATGCGCTTCTGCAACAGGCGTTCTTTATCCTTAATATAAGCGTCAAATTCGGCAACGGTTTCCGGACTAAGTTTAGTGATTCCCTGTACCTGGGTCGGCTGTCCAAGACAGAGTACAAGCAGTATGGCCAGGATGGGCCCAGCCAGAATCGAATGCTTCCTTTCGGACATGATCTGCTCCACTGCTTGCCGCTTCAAGCGAAATTCCGGTGACCTCGCCTACAGTCTTGACTACTGCTCGAAGGCCTCGTAGGAAACGATCTTCCATCTGCCGTTCTCCTTGGCCCAAAGTAGTCCCAGAACCCCTCCCTGATCCCCTTCGAGCTTGAGTCGGAAGAGAGCGCCCCAGTAGATGCCATAGTCGGTCGGTTGCGGAACCGGCGTACCGGGAGGTGGGGGGATCCTCTCACACAGGTATTCCTCCGCATGCTCCACCGTCATTTCGCCAACGGTAAAGTCCTTGTCGTAGGCATGAGGGATAAGCCTCACTTCGTCTGTGGACACCTCCGAGACGGCGCTGATGGCTTCGGCCAGATTATCCCGATCCCCCATCTCGTCGTTTACGGCCTCCATGAGCTCGCCAAGCATGCGGCGGGCCTGATCCGCACGCAGCACTTCATCGCCTGCCGTATCGTCGGTGTCCAGACAGGCCAGCGCCTGATCGGAGAGAAACTTCAATGCCTCATCCACGTTTCGCCTCACCAGCCAGTCGGCCAGAAACTCCTGGGTGGCCTCGTAAACCTCGGCAATGGCAGCCCCTAGTGGACGATCGGGAGGAAGCTCTTCTTCGATCTGCGTCTGGCTAGCGGAGAGTAGACTGGCCTTTCTTGCTCCCCCCTTCCTGGCTAAGTCTCCGTAG
>JACZQQ010000319.1 GCA_022545645.1 Acidobacteriota bacterium
TGCATCGGCGCAATGATCCGACCTGACTGCGTTGCGCTCGGTCGGCCTCCTTAGTGCCTCGCTTCATAGATATGATGGCGTTTGTGGCGAGCGCGACGGCGTCGAGTTCGCGAAGCGACGACGACGCGATGTCTGTGTGCATCGCGGAGGAGGAGGGACAAAGAAATCGATGCCGTCCCGCCGCCACCCTTCGGGCTGATGGGGGTTGCGGGCGACCTCTGTGTCGCTCGTCGTCGCCGATGTCCCTGCATCGCCTTCTCCTCGCTCCTTGATCTCACCTCGCAAGCCCCATCAGCAAATGTCATGGTATTCCTGGGACGAGACACTAATACCTCAGCGTCAAAACCAGTAGTTGGGAAAAAAAAGCACAGCCAACAAAATAATAAAACATCGCTTGTCTGGAAGAGCCCACCTGATAACCCGTGATTTCGCGCTCCGCCTTCAAGATGGATTCCAAGGCAGATTCCAACTCCACTCCCGAACTGGCCTGAAAAAACTTCCCTCCCGTTTGCAGCGCGATCTCCTTGAGGGTGTCGACGGTCAGCTTGGAAACCAGCCGCACTCCATGGTCATCCTCAAGGTAACCCGGCTTCCCCTCCTCGTCAATCAGGGGAATCTGCCCCCCTTGTGTAGTGCCCACTCCAACCGTGTGAACCCGGATGCCGCGCCTGGCAGCCTCCTGGATCGCTGTTTCCAGGCTTTCTCCGTGATCTTCGCCATCGGAGAGCAGGACCAACAAATTCCCGGTCTCGGGTCTGAGGCGATCGGATCCTTCCCTCTGCTCATGTTTTTCCAGAACCTGCAGGCCACTGCTCAGGGCAACTCCGATATCGGTTCCGTACAGAATTCGCCGATCGGGCCGCAGGAAATCCAGGTAAAAAAGAAGGTTCTGGGGATCTGAGGTTAAATAGGAGAGGATGACACTTGATTCCGAAAAGGAAACCAGACCAAAACGAACCACTTCGGTCTCCCTCTGAATGAATCGGTGGATGACCTCTTTGGCTCTCTCAATCCTGGACGGCCAGACATCCTGGGTATTCATTGAGGGTGAGGCATCCAGAAGGAAAACCAGATTTTTCCGCCGAAACTGAGGGTTTTCCGTAATGCGCAGCAGGTAAGGGTCAGCCAAGGCCACGGCCAGAGAAATAAATCCCACGACAACCAGCAACGCTGCCAGAAAATCTCGCCGATGCGGAGTAAGAAGCGCCGAGAGGGACGGTTTGGCCCACATCTTGCGGACGCGATCTCCGGTTGAAACATACCGACTCAGGAAAAACCAAAGAAGGGGCAGCAGCACGAGCAGCCACAGGTAAACCGGTCGGTCAAAATACATGGAATCATTTCCTCATCTCAGGAGGAAGCACTTTCTTTCGCCGCGGCATGTCGGTTCGCACCTTGTCCAGCAACAGCTCGATCTCCTCTTCTGAATGGGAATCGCCCTCCTGGAATTGGGCCAGAAGCTCATTCACGTACTCGTAATTGTATTTGGCATCCCAAAAGTCGGCATCCCAGCGCAGAGTCTCCAAATATTCCTCTCGACATCGCACTAACGTATCGATCAGGTGTCCATCCGGTTGGTTCAGGGCCTGAGCCATCAAGAGATTCCCCATCCAAAAATGATATTCCGGTTCGCTGACCAGAGCAGAGAGGGAACCCTCACCTCTCAAGAATTCCAGAGTTTGATCGTACTCGCCTAAAACATAGCCAATCTGAATCAGGTTCAGGACAATGCGAACTCGATTTTCCTCCACCAGGAAGCGGGGCAAAAAGCTCAGTTCCCATCCCGAGAAGACCTGCTGGAACTGCTCTTGAGACTCTGTATAGCGGGTGTCCGAGAAGGCAGCCTCAGCATCGGCCAGACGGCCCAGCCAAAGCCCGTAAATCACCGGAATAGAGAGAAGAAGTATCAGCCCCCCCAAAAGGAAGACAGGCAAGATTCGCTTCATCGGTAACCTCGATTGTCGCTCGAAGAGACCTATTAAAGCTTGCAGTGATTCTCCAAGTCAAGCTAGTGTCCCGTCCCAGGAATACCATGATATTTGCTGATGGGTCTTGCGAGGTGAGATCAAGGAGCGAGGAGGAGGCGATGCAGGGACAACGGCGACGACGAGCGACACAGAGGTCGCCCGCAACCCCCATCAGCCCGAAGGGTGGCGGCGGGACGGCATCGATTTCT
>JACZQQ010000128.1 GCA_022545645.1 Acidobacteriota bacterium
GCCCAATCTTTTGCAGTCCAAGGCTGCAGCCAATGAAGCTTCCGCGATCAGTGCAATCCGTAACATCGTGACTTCACACATCACTTACTCTGCTACGGTGGGGGCAGGATCGTACGCAGCCGATCTGAACGCCCTCCAGAATGCCAAGCTGATTGACATCGTGTTGGGATCGGGGACCAAGGACGGGTATGAGTTTTCCAGTTCAGGTGGCGCCCTCGCTTTTACCATCAATGCGGGCCCTATCAATGCGGGTTCCACGGGCACTCGCTATTTCTTTTCTGATGAGTCGGGTGTTATCCGCTACAGCACCTCCGGAACCGCTGATAACTCCTCGAGCCCCCTGGGCCAGTAATCCAGGCGATTTCGGTTCGCACATCTGTAAGGGCAGCCCTAAAGGGGTTGCCCTCACCTGATGTCTCACCAGCCACTTCATCAAGGCCTCAGAACTGTTCCTACCTGATCCAAGCGGGGAGTACTACCCCCTTATTTTTGTAGTCTCCTACCATTTAGAAGGTATGCAGTTCGGGACAATCCCAAATCCGAAGGCAGAAGAAAATAGTCCTGTTTTAGCGACTCATCCCTTGTGGGCGGGGAGAGAAAAGGTCCTGGAGAGCCAGGACTTTTCAAAAGGGGTTTCAAACTCACCGGCGCGCAGCTGCCCCAGGTTGCTCAGGAGGGTTTGAAAGACCTGGGTCTCGGAAGTGATTTCTTTCGATTCCATGAGATCCTGAAACTTGAGCTGATCCACCGCCTGAATCTTCCCTTCCTTGTCGCGATAGAAAAGAAGACCGCCCTTGAGACCGTCCAACCCGTAGATTGTTTTGAAGGTCTTGAAATTGCGCAGGAGACTGTCCATCGAGCAGCCCGAAACCCCCTCCCGGGAGTAAGCGGCCGTCACCACAAAGTGCCCGGACAGAATCGTGAAGGCTGCTTTCACCGGAGTACCGTGGGAAACCCATTGAGGCAGGAACTCTTCCAATCCTTTCTGGATGGTCTCCTGTTGTGGCTCGCTTAACTCCTGTTCAAAGCAGTGAACCCACACCCGGGCCTCGTCAGGCAGATCTTGAAACTCACTCAGGTCCATGCCCTTATTTTACACCAGAATCACGAAACAGAGTATACAAGCCCGGATGATGCATGGTCCGGGCTAGCGACAAATTCCCGGTCGTGATTGTCCCTCTTGCTCAGGTCGGGTCATCTCCAAGGCTTCCAGGTTACTGCCGTAGGTAGGGAAGAGGGTCGACCGGAACTTCACCCCTGCGGATTTCGAAGTGGCAGTGTTCGGTGGTGGCGTTGCCCGTTTGCCCTACCCGGGCGATGGCCTGGCCGCGGTACACCTGCTGGCCCTTTTGAACCAGCAGTTTTGAGTTGTGAGCGTAGAGGGAGCGCAGCCCGTCGCCATGATCCAGGATGACGGTCCTTCCATAGTCGCGCATGGAGGAGCTGAAAAGTACACGGCCGGAGCGTACGGCCAGCACCTCCTGGCCTTTCCTACCGCGGATATCCACGCCGGTGTGGCGGTGGCCGTTGCGGCGTTCCCCGAAGTAGGAAAGAATCTCACCTCCTGGAACGGGCCAGGACCAGGTTAGGGCTCGAGCTCCTGGGACGAAAATCCTTTGGTCGACGTACAATTCGTCAGGCTTGTTGAGGTGATTGACCCGGATGAGCTCCTCGATAGGCACGCCGTAATGTCGGGAGATCCAGTACAGGGTTTGCCCCGGTTCTACGATGTGAAAGAGGCCGGCACTCCCCTCCTCGTCTGTGGAATCTGGCTGTGGGGTACTGGCCTCGATGGGAGGACGGATATCGGGAGGAGGTTGAGATCGACCGCAACCGGCTAGACCCAGAGACAAGGCCAGAGGGGCGAGCCAGAGGATTGTGCTTTGACCCAAACAAGATTTAGCGACTTTCACAGCAAACACTAGGATATCAAGGGATGGTGCGCCTCCTTACTTCTCGATAAGAGTGTTATTGAAGTTAAAGGTTTCATTTTCAGTGGTTTAAATAGTGTTAGAGGTTCCAGCGTCCCGGCTTGGGACCCTCTCCAGGGGTGGTACATCCTGATTTATGAATAAAATATGCGTCACCCGTCTGTGTTAAAAGACATCGCCCTAGAAGGCACAAGCTGATCGGCGGTTGTTGTTAGCCCGGATTATTCATAGGCTGTCGTCGCGCAACGCAGTCCGGGCGGATGATCCCGCCGTTGCAGCAGACTGTGTGGCAATAGTCCAGGCTCTAGAGAGGGAGGTACTCGCATGGCCGTTCTATGGGATGCATCGAGGGAGCTACTTACTGTTGAGGAAGCCGCTAAATATTTAGGAGTGAAACAGAGTGCAATTTATACCTGGGCTTGGAGAAAAACCATCCCCAGCGTGAGAATGGATTTTCGTCTTCTCTTTGACCGAGACGACTTGGACAAGTTACGTGGTGAATCCCTGAGTTAGCCAGGACTCCCCGAACTGTCGATCGCGTCGCGGAACCTAGTCAGGTCGTCCCTTCGTGACCAGAACCTATGCATGATCCGGGTTAGCCAGGATCCTGCCCCAAGTCATTTCTACCGCCAACTCCGTAGAGTCGCCAAAAAACGGCAAAACAGGGTGTGTGAGCGCCATCACAACACTCTCTCCAGACGTTGGTTATTCTGAACCTCGAAAGTCAGTCAGTTTGGAGGCAATCATGAAAAATATCTTTCTCGTATCAGGTTTGCTGTCCGGTGGCCTGGGTTTTGTAATCTTTTTCAGCTCCCGAGCCACCCAGGAAATCGAGGGCTTGATGTTGTTCTTGATCGGAACCGTGTTCTTGAGCGTTAGGGTCATCATGGACACCATCGCCAGTGCTCAAGGTGAAACGAACGTATTGTTGAAGGAACTCGTGGAGGCTTCCCGCCAACGCCGCCAACTCGTTCAAGAGGAAACCACAGGATCCAAGGCTAAAGTGCCCGATGCATCAAAGGCCGAACCAGCTGCTGCAACACAGGACGAATCGCAGACCGAAACACAGGTCGCGTAAGCCGAATCCCTGACCTAGCCCGGATTATTCATTAGTTCTTTACTGCACCGCCGCAATCATCCGGCGTGCTGCACCGACTGCGTGACCCGCAAACGGGTACCCCCGACCCGCAACGGGTGCCCTCGAGCGTGGGGGGTACCCGCTTGCGGGTCGCGCACTCAGGTCGGCGCTTTCTTTGCTTCGTGACGAGAACCTATGCATAATCCGGGCTTGCAGTAGCTTTCCTGCTTGGTCCAGAGCAAAACAAATAAGAGCCGGGTGCCGGGAAGCTAGTGCGAGAGTCTTCGAATGGCGTGAGCCAGTTCGTGCCATCTCCTGGTAAGTTGAGGAGTGTCCGTCTGATCTTGAGACGGATTGTCGAACCGCTGATAGAGCTCAAGTGAAGTCTTGGCCAGCTCCTCAACCTTCTCGCGAAGTTTCCGGTCACGCTGTTCCTTTTTGATCCTGTCCATGGTGAGCAGGGTTGCTGCTGAGAGCAGCGCTCTTGAGCCTGTTCTTCTTCGATCGGTGTGACGTGACATACCGGCTCTACAGCACGTTCTGTACCAGAAATGGAAATTTGGAGCTATCTTACTCAGCTGACTTAAGTTACGAATGTTTTCCAGGCAGTTCGAGAATCGAATCGAAGAGGGGAGAAGCCTGAATTCTGACACAAAAGGTCATTTCAGGCCGGGATTTGTCCATTTGCGTCAAACTTAATGATCGCTCTCGCATACCAGTCTCGAGCCTGGACGATGCATCATCCGGGCTAAAGACCAGTATCTCTTTTGAGGTCGTGTCTATGATCTGTGTAAACGACTGTTTTTAAAGGCTCTTAACGGAAACCGCGATCTGGAGGCAGGCTGTGCACCTGGATTGACCGATTTGATCCGTGGTGAATTTCTCCCCGCACTGCTCGCAACGTCCGATCAGCTCCATGATCTTGATATTATCCAGGCCGCGATGGATTTCGGGGGATTGAAGGGGACCGAGACCGGTTTTCACCAACGAAGCGGGGGGATCGGATAAGCCGCTTAGAACGGAGGTGCCCAGTCGTACAGCTTCAGCGGCGAGCTGTTTTTTCACTTCCTCCAGTTCGGCTTCTCTTCTCCGGAACTGCCGGTTCAACTCCAGCGCTCGTTCGGTATCCACTCCACTGACTCTCTTTAAGTCGGCTTCCAGCTCTTCCTTGGCCGTTTTGAGGGTCAACACGGACGCTTGAAGTTCTCGGTAGGGGGCCAGTTGGGCAGTGACATCTGCTTCCGGGATGATGTCGGTCCAGTTGGAGATGGCATTCAGAGCTTCTTCCTGGAGGGTGGCGAGTCTCTGAATCTCCTCTTCCAGCCAGGTATTGACGATGTCCCCGGTGACACCCGTTTTCCGTCGATCCAGATAAGTGGTGACACGCCCCTGGCAGGCATTGAGATTCCTCCAGAGGAGCTTCAGACTCCGTATCGCCGATTTTCCCTTGTCCACGAGGACGCTCCGTCCTGTCAATCGAATCCGCCGGTCCCAGATCACTGCTCCCAGGATCCCGGCTGCTACCGAGGTCCCCAAAGTGAAAATCGCTGCCAGCAGAAGGCCGTCGTGTTGGTTGATGGCGACCCAACCCAAGATAACGGTACTGATCGAGACCACCAGGGTAGCCGGGCTGACGACCGCTTTAGAGACGACACGCCATTCCTCGTTCCAATCTTCCCAGAAGTCGCTAAAAGACTCTTTTTGATTTGACATCCTGTGAAATTAGCATAGGGCTCTGTCTGGTTCGGAGCTTTCCGGGAACTCACGATCGGGCAGATCCCTTAACTGCAGCGGAATATGAGATCATGGTAAAGACATGGACACTCAGGAAAATCGCCGATTTCGACGCTTGAGAGCTTCCATTCCCTGTTCGGTTGCTTGGGAAAAGGAGGTGTTCCCGGCAGAAGTGACGAATCTCTCCCATGGAGGAGCTCTGATCATGCGTGCAGGCCGTCTCCCCGGAGAAGGCGCTGAGGTCGTTGTGGTGTTGCAGGTGAGCCAGGAAGAGATCCGTTTTCGGGCGCAAGTGAGGCAGATCACTGAAAACGATCAGCCGGCTTCCTTTGGCATTGAGTTCAGGGAAACCACCCAGGAAATCGAGTCCAAATTGATCCGACTGATGGACATCCTGTACCCAAGTGATGAGGAAAAAGAGTCCGAAGGTTAATCCTCTATTCTCTCTAAGAAAACCTCTTTCCCTTATTCTCCGCCTATAAACCATTAATAAATTTAGGTTTAGCAGGTTTTTGACAGTATTTCGTCACACATAGGGCATCTAATATTGGAGGGAGAGGTTGAGTCGTCTCCCTTGGGAGAATGATTTAGGAGGAACCATGGGCATCCTTCAACGGATCAAGCAAAGCCTCCTCGCCGCAAAAGGTGGGTTTGAAATGAGCAGTTTCAACGGCTTGCTCCGCTCCTATGCTCTTCTCAGGGCCAAGGGTGAAGGGGGGAATCCGGATCCTGAGTTGGAAGCCGTACTGGCTCGTAACGCCCAGAAGCTGAAAGAGAAGCGGAAAATAGCCCGGCTGGAACGCGAAGTGGTGGTCACAACAATAAAGCAAAAAGCCCTGCTCTTCACCAAAAAATCTGGCTAAATCGGCCGGCTGGAAGTCTAGCTGAAGTGCCTCTCTATGATGCGCTGGGCGGCGAAGACGCTCACTGAAGCCTGTGGTGTCCCCGAGTTACCCGTGCTCACCCTGGGGATGACGCTCCCGTCGCAAATCCATAGATTGTCCACATCGTGGGATTCGAAGTGGGGATTCACCACCGACATCTTTGGATCGACGCCGGCACGACACGAACCCACCTTGTGGGCTCCACCGTTCTGGGGGGCGATGCGCACCTTGGACTCGGCAGGCAGGATCTTGCGGGCTCCCATCTCCTTCAATATGGCTCGGGCTATCTCCATCCCTTCCTGGGCCCTGCGGATGGTCAGACTGTGATCCCCTCCGTAAAGGAGCTTTCCGTCGGGGTCCATGTACCAGCGTCCGGAGGGCTTGCTGAGGCTGGGGGAGAGTGAGCCGATGCGAAGGTATCCGCCCTCCTTCATGAACTGTTTGTGGGCTCGCCCAAACTCTGGAGCGAAGGCGTTGAGGGCCTCTCGATCCGGGAATCGGTGGACACCAAATCCGGCCCGGAAAAGAAGCCGCCCCTCTCCATCCGCACGGTCGTCGTGGATCATGTAGTATCCGCCTACACTTCGCTCCTTTCCATCCCCCAGGAAATCGTCAAAGAGAGCGCTCACTCCCGCCGTGAAGGGATGCCCATCGATGTTCTTGCCGATATTGCTGTTCACCACCTGGATCGGATTTCCCCGCCAGTCGCTGGGGCCATATCCGGAGCGCATGAGGAGAAGAGGAGTACCCAGGTAGCCACAAGACACCATGATCTTGTCGGCCGTAATCTGGAAGTTCCTCCCTGCCGAAGTGCAGGCAAAACCTTTGGCCTTTCCCCGGCCGTTTTTGGCTTCGATCAGAATCTTCTCCACGGTGGTATCGGGGATGATATCCACCCCGTTTTCCTCCGCCACAGGGATATAGGTCACCAGTGTCCCTGCACGCGAATCGTACTTGCACATGATGGGGCTGCTGCAGTAACCACAGTAGAGGCAGTTTTTGCGGGCGGTCTCTCCCCGTCTCGGATCGTAGCCCATTCTTTTAGCTACCTGGTAGAAGAGCTTGTTTCCGGGCGTGTCCACCTCATCTGGAAAGGGGTGGACGTTGAACACCCGCCGGATCTCTGCCACCGCCTCCCGTAGGTTCTCCTCCGTCCAGTCCACGCCCGTCTCCTTTTCCCAGAGGACATAGTCGATGGGGAAGGGAAGAAAGGCCTGGGCATCCCAGTGCACCGAGGTCCCCCCCACCAGCTTGGCACGGCTCATGTCTCCCCCCCACAGATATGCAAGCTCGGAGCCATCCCGCATATTGGTGAACATCTGCCGCCGGAGAGGGGAGCCGTAGCCGGGCCGCGGGGCCCCCTTGAAATAAGGGCCGGCCTCGATTAAGGCGACCTTGAGCTTGTCTCTGGTTTGAGGGTGGACGCCGAGCTGGGCAATCTTGGCGGCTAGAATCGGTCCGGAAAATCCTGCGCCCACAATAGCAACGTCGTAGTGGGATTCAGCCAATGTTCTCTACCTCTTTTCGTGGTGTGCGAGTCGAAACGGTTTGTGTCATCCTGGCTCTCTCATGGGTGTTCTCAATGTTATTCCTGGAGGGAGTTAAAGACAATCGAAAACGTTGAAGCTTAGCCCGCATTATGCATAAATTCTCTACTGCATCACCGAAATCACTCGGCCTGACTGTGTTGCGACTCCGTCGGCCTCCTCAGCGTACCCTACAGTACGCTTGCGGGGGCCTCGGTCGCGCTCCTTGTCAGGCCGGCGCTTTCGCCGCTTCGTGACGAGAACCTATGCATAATTCGGGCTAGGAATCGTGTCCATGAGTGGAGGTTCGCGTGATGCGGCTTGTGCTATATTGAGCCCACTGATCATCCT
>JACZQQ010000129.1:0-1879 GCA_022545645.1 Acidobacteriota bacterium
CCGGGGGAGCGTCCGCGGCGAGCTGGTGGGCGTCTGTCATGGTATCACCCACCCGGCACTTGTCGATTTCCTTGATTCCAGCGTGAACGAATCCGACCTGACCGGCCTGCAAAGCCTTGGTTGAGCGCATGTCGGGTGCAAAGACTCCCACCCCGCTGACCTCGGCTTCGTGGCCCGACGCCATCATGCGGATCTGCATTCCCGGCTCCAGGACACCGTCCACGACCCTCACGGAAGCGATAATCCCGACATACTGGTCAAAATGGCTGTCGAAGATCAACGCTCGCAGAGGCGCTTTGGGCTTGCCGCCGGGGGGAGGAATTCGGTCGACGACGGCTTGGAGAATTTCCTCAATTCCCAGCCCCAGTTTAGCGCTGGCCAAAAGAGTCTCTGAGCCCTGGATCATCAGGGTTTCTTCGATCTCCCCTTTGACCCGATCAGGATCAGCCGCGGGAAGATCCGTTTTGTTAATGATGGGAATGATGACGAGCTTGTGGTTCAGGGCCAAATTGACATTGGCCAATGTCTGGGCCTCCACACCCTGCACGGCGTCGACCACCAGCAGGGCCCCCTCACAGGCGGTCAGGCTACGGGAAACTTCGTAAGCGAAGTCGACGTGACCGGGCGTATCGATCAAATTGAGTTCATACAGTTCGCCGTCTTCGGCCCGATGGTAGATACGAACAGCCGACATTTTTATGGTGATCCCGCGCTCCCGTTCCAGATCCATGCGATCCAGGATCTGCTCCCGCATTTGGCGGGCTTCCACTGTGCCAGTCGTTTCCAGGATGCGGTCGGCTAGGGTGGACTTCCCATGGTCAATATGAGCGATGATGCAGAAGTTCCGGATGTGGGCCTGATCCACTGGGGACTGCTCGGGTTGATCGGTGGAGTTTGACATGGGAAAAGCGGGTCCCGGCTAACGCACTCGATGACCCGTTCGGCTCCAACGGGTGCGAGTAAAAAAGAAGATGATCCGTTCAGCGTACAGCTGAAGGATTTCCGGAAAGGAGGATCTCAGGTAAGCATCCGCGTCGTCCTGGTAGGACCAGAATACGATCAGGGGGCTGCCGACGATATGATCCCGAGGGAGAAACCCGAAGTAGCGGCTGTCGGCGCTGTCATCTCGATTGTCGCCCATGGCAAAGTAGAAATCCTCGGGAACGGTAATAGGACCATAGTTGTCGCGCTGGTCCCCGCTTCCCTGGTGAAAGCGGCCTCTGTTGGGGTAAACGTAGGAATCGGAGTGAACCTTGTAGGGCTCATCCAGAGGCTTCCCATCGATGTAGACGGTCTTGTTGCGGATCTCCAGGGTCTCTCCGGGCAGGCCGATGACTCGCTTGACGTAGAGAACCTCGGGTTCCTTTGGGAACTTGAAAACGACGACATCTCCTCGTTCCAGGGTGTGGTGAGGCGTGAAAGGAAGTCCGGTCTTGAAACCGTTCCGAATGGTGAACTTATCGATGAGTAGACGATCACCAACCAGGATGGTGGGTTCCATGGAGGGAGTGGGCACGGTCATGGGATGCACCATGTAAGTCGTGACAAAGAGAGCGAAGATGGTACACACGATCGTGGTCACGAAATACTCGCGCAAAATACTGTACTGCTGCGGACCTTCGTTGCCGGAGGGCTGTTCCGGTTGCTCTGATTTCTCCATTGCTTCTTAATATTAGCATTGGAGGGGTGCAGTAAGAAAATCGATGACCGGGGATGTTCACAGCTTTGGTCGGTTCCGGCCCGCAGGCTAAAGCCTGCGGCTCTGACGGAGTTAACGAGGGGACCACAGAGCCGTGGGCTTCAGCCCACGGGCCTCCGGAGTTGTCCAAGGGCTACGGCGCGCCGATCAGCGTACCAATCTTCCCATGCGGCTCCAACG
>JACZQQ010000129.1:1889-7496 GCA_022545645.1 Acidobacteriota bacterium
TCAGAGTTGGAGGGGATCAAGAAATTTTCCACAGACCGCAGACCAGCTGACCGCCTCTCTGTGAGCGCGAAGCGCCTACAGCACCACAGCACGACTGCACCACAGCAGGACTGCACGAACGCACGATTGCACAGCGCGCTTCGCGCTCCAGCACGAAAGCACGAGGCCCTAGGGGCCTCACTGTACCAATCTTCCCATGCGGCTCCAACGGGTGCGGGTCAGAAAGAAGATGAGTCGCTGAGCGTAGAGTTCGATTAATTCGGTGGGAGAGGTTCTCAGGTGGGCGTTGGGAGGGTCCTGAAAAGACCAGAAGATGATCAAGGGTCGACCCACGATGTGGTCCTTGGGTAAAAAGCCCCAAAAGCGGCTGTCCAGGCTGTCGTCGCGATTGTCCCCCATCACGAAATAGCTGTCGGGAGGAATGGTGATGGCCTGATAGTTATCCCGCTGCATGTTCCCAAAAAATGGGTTTGAATTTCCTGCAGGATAGATGTTGGGGTCCGAATGCTGCTTGTAGGGCTCATCCAACGGCTGTGCGTTGATGTAAACGGTCTTGTCGCGAATCTCCAGGGTATCCCCGGGAATCCCAACCACTCGCTTGACCAGCAGAATTTCCGGCTCACGGGGGGCCTTGCAAACGATAATGTCCTGCCGCTGTACCGTGTAACTGGGCACCAGCGGCAATCCGGGGACATGTCCGTTGCGAATGGTGAATTTGTCAACCAGAATTCGGTCTCCGACCAGGATGGTGGGTTCCATGGAAGGTGTGGGGACACTCATGGGGTGCACGACGAAGGTGGTCACAAACAAGGCAATAATGGTGCAAACCACAATGGTGAGGAAATACTCCCGCAGGGGACTCAACGCCTGCTCCGGCTGCTCTTCTGTGTTCTCTCCCTTTCTTCCCTTTTTCCCCTTCTTTCCTTTCTTTCCCTTCGTTCCTTTTCCTTCTTTAGACACTACGGTGTCCTCTGTAATGAATGCCTACGGGTGTAGGGGGTGATCCGGGAAACATCGGAAGACTGCTGTTGGAGCGCGTGAACGGTCTGATCACTCACAGGGTCCCGAAAATTCGGAGCGATTTCCGCCAAGGGAATCAGCACGAAGTTTCTTTGCCGCCAGGCGGGGTGGGGAATTTTCAAAAAGGGTTTCTCCACGATCCGCCGGCCATAGAAGAGAATATCGATGTCGATGTTGCGAGCTCCCCTGATTGCTTTTCGAAGACGTCCCATTTCGGATTCAATTTCCTGGCAGGCTGCTAACAAGGATTCCGGTTCCAGTGGGGTTTCCACCTGGCAGACAAGATTCAAAAAATCAGGCTGGTCCGGAACATCAACGGGCTCGGTCTCATACATGGAAGATTCTCTCACCAGAAGAATTCCCTTTTGGTGGAGTTTTTCAAGAGCCTTCCGTAAGTGGGCTTCGCGATCCCCCAGGTTGGACCCCAGTGACAGGTATATCATCTCTTTTTCTAAAACAGATCGTCGGGTCGGTTGATGGTCCCGAACCTTCCGATCCCTTTGAGAACGAAGGAAAAGCGAAACTGCCGTTCCGATCGTACCCCAACATTGAATCCCTGAAATTCCAGAGAGACGCCACAACAGTCCCACAAGTAATTGAGTCGGGATCGATGGGACAGGAGGCGCTTGGCCTGGATATCATAGCTCAGTGCGGCGGAAACGGAAATCCCCCGCTGGAGGTTCCCAAGGGCCACCTGGCCCTGCAATTGATTGTTCTTGAAGGTTCCCGGTTCCAGCTGAAGATCTTCCACCACAGCGGCTAGATCAGGGGTTTCCTTGGTCACGAAGTAGGTGGTTCCCAGGAAGAGTCCGGGTCTGCTCAGAAAACCGGTCACCGAGAAGTTTCGGAAGCTCTTAAACTTTGGATCATAGTCTCCCCGCACGTCAAAACTGTATCCCGGCTGCGGGGTGAAGCGCATCAGGGCGGTCACGGGTGAGTAGTTTCGTGAAATCACCGCGTAAGGGAAGCCTGTGAGAGTATTGAGGGGGAAGAATTGATTGATGGTGCCGGGCTGCAGTGCTCCGCCAAAGTCTGAATCAAAGAAATACTTCTGGGCGATTTTCAAGGACAGCCATTCGTGATTGAATTCGCCGTCTGCGGTGATTCGCTTGGCGAAAATTCGATTAAAAAGTGCGTACTCGATCTCATGGGTGTTGGCCACTGCATCCTGCTCGTCAAATCGGATGATTTGATCGAAATTGTCGATACCTGCGATGTATCGATAGCGGACTAACGGTTCAATCAGATGCTTCCAGTCCCTTCCTGACGAGTTGCGGTAGACTTTGGAAAGACCCCATCCTTTTAAATCCATCGTAAATTGGAAATATCTCCGATGGATGTTGGCTGTGCTGACAGGATCCTCTATGGCTGGATCTGCTGACGGACGCAGGCTGTTGCTGTAAAAGGTCTCCCGAAATCCCACCTCGGGGGTCACACGCAGGCCTTGAAAAAGGGGTACGGAAAAATAGACTCGCGGCGAAAAGTCCAGTCGCTGGGTTATTCCTGGAGTCTCAAAAGGATCCTCACTGGGAGCCCCCTCTGAAAGTGGGAGGAGCCGGGTTCGGTTGAGTCCCGCGGCTGAAGTATCGAGGTCCAGATAAAAGGGAAGAGGGAGGTTGGGAAGTTTCTGGCCGATAAATTTGAAATTTAATGTGGGCGTGTTGCGGATGACCACGTTGGGACCCTGAAACACCGTCTCCTCACGAGAGACCAGGAAATTCAAGGACCGTGACTGAAAATTGTTGGTCACGAAGATCAATGACTTGTCCGTGGGAAGGGTGGCCGTCCGGAAATCGTCGGAAAAGACTTGCCGAAAAAGGAAACTGGTCACCAGGTTGAAGTCCGCCACGGCTCGATATCCGTGGGGAAGCAGGGTCTCCCCGGTGCCGTTAAAACTGGTTCCTCCCTGATCCTGGCGGTCCTTTATCCAATACCAGTCCAGGGTCAGTGAGGTGACCGGGTTGGGACGTGCTCGCAAGGTGACCCCGTTCCCAAAACCCCGCTTGGAATAATAATCGGTATGCAGCATCAGGTCGGCACTGCGACCCAGCACCAGGTAAAAGGACTGGCTGATCCGCAATCCCCTCTCGTTTGAATTCCCCATGGTGGGGATCAGAAAGCCGCTGGAGCGTTTTTTCCCGCCGGTGGGAAACAGCATGAACGGCAAATAGAAAACCGGGACCTTCTTGACCTTTAAAAGGGTGTGGGTGAATTTGGCGTTTCCTCCCAGTTGAATGCTGGCCTGCCGAATGGTGAAGCTCCATTTGGGGACGGCTTCCTGACAGGCCGTCAAAAAACCGTCCTGGGCGATGTAGCTATCGGGTCCCGTTTTGATCAGTCTCTTGGCCTTGACGTAGAGCTCTTCGTCCGTATATCCCTCGGCATCATAAATCGTTCCTGTGTTGGTTCTGAGATTGATCTCAGCTCGGGTCCCTTTTAACCACGTCAGTCCCTGGATAATCTCCACGCCCTCTTCGGCAATCGCTTCCCCGGTGATCGGATCGTACAGGACCTTGGGTGCTTTCAATATCGTCTCTTGATAGGTGAGGATGACGTTCCCTTCCGCCACCCAACGGTTGGCGGATTCTCGGGAAAGTCGATCAGCCTCAACGGAAATCCTGGACCCTTCGTATTCAGACTCCACTTTGGCCCGTTCCTGGGGGGAAGAGAAGGCCTGAAGCAGACAGCATGTGAATATCAGGCAGCCGATCGCCAATCGCATGAGATAAAGATAGCAACTCCGCCACCTTTGAGTAAAAGGAATATCGCAAACTCTGTCTGGACAGTAAGATCAAGTAATGCTAATCTTTCCTGACTCATGGCCGAACCATCCGCACCACCCGAAGAACCACAGGATCAAGAGAAGAAGACGGAATCGGGCAAGTGGCCCTCCTACACCATGGTGGAAGACCGGATGCGGAGGATCTACTTCAAGTTCTATAAAGAGACTTATAAGAAGTCCGAAATCGACCGAAAGACGAAGGAACTGATCTCCATTGCCGCCTCCCTGGGCTTTAACTGCTCAGGCTGCCTGCAGGGGCATATGGAGAAGGCCATTCAATACGGAGCCACGAAAGAGGAGATCAGTGAAGCGATCAGCATTGCCATGGGAGTGGCTGCCGCCTCGGTGGTCGATCAAACCGACATTGTGGCCGAAAAGCTCCAGATCGAGCACTTCGAGTAAATTCTGAGCGATCCAACCCTTACATCACCAGCCTTGGAAAAAGAGCATCTCAAAACAAGATTCCAGGAGAAACTGGACCTGTTCTGCCTCTTTCATCTCGGTTCCGACGTTCAAATGAACCTGAGAGAGGAGACGGATCATCTGTGGGTCTCGCTGCAGCATCATCGCATCGAGCCTCTGGAGTTCAGCATTTCCTATGCTCAACTGGAGGACTTCCTGGAAGATACCGCTCAGCTGGAACGCTTCCTGCTCGAGGAGATCACCTCCCACCGGCGCTAGCGCGCGCTGTGCGCGCAGGAAATAGAGACAGGTGAACTGGAGAAGGCCTGTAGGGGCGCACGGCCGTGCGCCCAAAAGCCACAAAACTACGCCCGACACTTCGATTTTTTCTCGAGACGAACGTTATAGTCCTATGGGACTACATTCGCGTGAAAGTGTTGGGGAGGATTGATGCCCTTTGACCCCAAAAAACATCGTCGTAGATCGATCCGCTTGGGTGGTTACGACTACTCGCAAGTGGGCGAGTACTTTGTCACCCTCTGCACCCACAAAATGCGATGTCTTTTCGGTGAGGTGAAGAATGGGCAAATGTACCTCAATCGGCTGGGACAAATCGTTGAGTCGGAGTGGCGCAAAACAGCCCATCTGCGTTCCGAGGTTGATCTCGGTGATTTCGTGGTGATGCCGAACCACCTTCATGGACTCGTGGTCATCACAATGAGCCGAGAAAAGAAGACCCTTGCCGACCCAGTCGGTCGGAGGGCGCACGGCCGTGCGCCCCTACGGCGGCAGTCACGAGGGTTAGGTGCCCTCATCGCCGGGTTCAAATCAGCCACCACCACCCGCATTAACCAACATCGCAGGACCCCCCACTCACCGGTGTGGCAACGCAACTACTACGAGCACGTCATTCAGGATGAGGAGGACTCGGCTCGAACACGCCACTACATCTTAATCAATCCCATGCTTTGGCAACTGGATCGATACAACAACTCAAAGTGAGGTCGGCTAGTGTAGGGGCGCACATCGGTGCGCCCAGTAGCCGGGGCTTCGACAATACTAAAAGGGCGCACGGCTGTGCGCCCCTACGGGAGATGCAGCGGTGGACCCTAGGCCCGGTTCGCTCTACAATGTGGAGCACAAAAAAGGAGAGAAGCCATGAGTAGATTTTTCACCCTGCTGCTTGTCTTGTTCCTATCCCACGGATTGGGTCTTGCTCAGCAGATACCTGAACTGGTTGCCGAGCATGGTTATGCCGACAGGGTCCTGGTCAATGGGAAGATTGTGACCATGGATGACTGGAGCACGGTGCCCAATCATCCCGGCAATATCTTTGAGGCCATGGCCAGCAAAGTAAAGAAAATCATGCCGCTGGGCACCGAACAGGAGATGCGCAAGTTGGC
>JACZQQ010000130.1 GCA_022545645.1 Acidobacteriota bacterium
AAATCGGAATCCACGGTAATGATCTTTCCGTTGTACAAAATTAGGTCAGCGGCAATGTCCTCCGGGAGCGGCCGTCCTGCACAGTGAGTGCAAGCCACAGCAGTGGCTAACCCACCTGCCAGAATCAAAAACGTCCTCAGAGCTGTCCAGGTTCGCATTTTCATGGGATCCTTTCTCGGCAGACCGTTATCCTTTCATCCAAGATCGGGATGTTGCAAGTGAAAATCGGTGGCCTCCCGCTATCTTTTGACGAGAACCTGTGCATCATACGGGCTAGCCCGATCCTAGCCAGGATCCTCCGCTAAGGCAAGGGAAAGGCTCCTGCCAGAGCTGCCGATATCTGATACGATGGACGTCCATGCTGCTTGGACTCTTCTTTCTCTTTAC
Organism: Acidobacteriota bacterium; assembly: GCA_022545645.1. GTDB lineage: Bacteria > Acidobacteriota > UBA6911 > RPQK01 > JADFOI01 > JADFOI01. Next base: position 388 of record JACZQQ010000130.1, read on the forward strand.
CCTGGTTCCTCTGCTCGAGTTGTATCTGCTGATCCGGCTGGGGACTTATGTCGGTGCTGTGGACACGATCGCCATCGTGATCGGAACGGGTGTAGCGGGAGGGCTGCTGGCAAAAAGCCAGGGACTGGCAGTGCTCGATCGAATGCGCGCAGAACTCAACCAGGGGCGGCTGCCTGCGGAGAGTCTCTTTGATGGGTTGCTGATCTTGATAGCAGGAGCCATGCTGATGACACCAGGACTCCTGACGGATGGCTTGGGGTTGCTTCTTCTGATTCCCTGGAGCCGGCAGGCTTTAAAATCCTGGCTCAAGAGAAAGATGCAGGAGAAGATCTCTGAGGGGGAGATTCATATCTCCACCCATTTGCCCTGACTAACGGGTCAGAGTTTGAACTTTCGCTAAGGGGACCTCTCTGAGCTTGGATTGCTGTGCTGTGTTTATCGACTCCGTGTCCACATTCCCCTTGAATTTGGCACCGTCTTCGACCTTGACCCGCGGAGCCGTCATATTTCCACGGACGACTCCGGAGGGCTGAAGTACGATCATCTCTTCTCCGAAGAGACTGCCCTTGACTGTTCCCTCGATGGTGATGATCTTCCCGTAGACGTCCGCATTGACGTTACCGGTCTTGCCGACGATGACCTGACCTTTTTTAAAGTCAATGATTCCCTCGACTTGACCGTGTACCGTCAGATCCTCTTTCCCGGAGATTTCCCCTTTGACCTTCACACCAGACCCGATGATTGTTTTCAGAGCCTCTGTTTGGGTCTCACTCTTCTTGAGGGGAGCAAAGGGAGCACTGTTATATTCGTCTTTTCGTTTTCGTCTCATGAGAGCCAGTCTAGTCTATTGGTGCCAAGATACTTCGTGACCGTAATCACAAAGCCCGATCCAGGGTAATCTCCATAATAGCCTGGACGATGCAGAATCCAGGCTAGGGGTTGGCCGATTTCGGTAGGAAGCAAAAATCGATGAATCCGGGCTAAGGGAGATGTCTAATGGCTTTAATGAATGATGAATTCACAGACTATCTGGGCAAGATGGTGCAAATCACTTTTGGGGATGAAAAAGGGAAGGTGCTGGTGGGAACGGTCAAGAGTGCCGAAGAAGACCATGTCGTTATCCTGGATGCGACCGATCAACCGCATTTTGTGAGCTACACCCATATCGCTGAATTTCGTGAAACCTGGGACCATCCCAAACACTAGTGGTGGCGATTTTGGGTGATCGGACTAGTAATGTTTTACGAGATGTCCCAGACTTCGGAGGCAAAATCATGCGTTATCGCTTGCCGTTTAGTTTATTGGTTTTCTTTCTATTGGCCAGCCTGAGCTTCCCTAACCTCATCAGTGCAAAGGGAGGGAAGGGTAAGTCCAAAGACGCTCATGAAAAAGGGGCTGGAGTGGCCGTAGAGATTGATTTCCGTGTTTTTTGGGAGGGTCAGGAAGACACGATCCGTGCCTGGTTTTCCAACAAACAGAATCTTGAAGGCTTACCCCCTGGATTGGCTAAGCGCGAACGACTACCCGCCGGACTGGAGCGTCAGCTGAAGAAAAATGGGAGTTTGCCTCCTGGACTGGAAAAGCGCGTTCACCCGTTTCCCCGGGAGTTGGGGAAACTGCTGCCCGAACTTCCTAAGGGCATCATAAGAGTCGTCATCGGAGTCGATATCCTACTCCTTGACGAGACCTCGAATACCATACTGGATATTGTTCGCGAAGTCCTATTCTAAGATCTCTCCACCGTCCGTATTTGTCGAATAGGCCCCTATGTGGGTCTTGGCTCCGGAACTCAACGGCTATTCGGTTGAACGAGCTTGCCGATACTCGATATACTCCCGTTTCTTTAGACCAAGAACCTGTCCGAGTCATGGGAAGCTATGAAGATTGCTATCGTTGGACTGTCGAATAGCGGCAAAACGACGGTCTTTAATGCATTGACACGGGGAACGGCTGAGACCGCCGCCTTCACTTCGGGACGGTTTGAGCCCAATCTGGCCTCGGTCAAGGTTCCCGATCCCAGGCTGGACGTCCTGGCCGAGATTTACAAGCCGCTTAAGCTCACAGCTGCTGAAGTGCAGTACGTGGACGTGAACGGCTTCAAGGGAGAGGAACAGGGAACAGAGCTACCGGCCGAAATCCTGGGTTATATCGGAACGGCCGATGCGTTGCTTCACGTGGTTCGTGCCTTCGAGGACGAGAAGGTTCCCCATCCTTCGGGAGTGGTGAATCCTGAGGCCGACCTGGCTGGAATCGACTTTGAACTCATCTTTTCCGACCTCAGGATCGTCGAGAGAAGGCTGGAACGGCTGGAGAAAGATCTGAAGAAGACCTCAGGCCAGGAGAAAAATCTTAAGATTGCCGAACAGAATGTCTTGGTCCGACTCAAGGAGGCCCTTGAGGAAGAGAGGCCGATTCGAGATCTGGAACTATCCTCACAGGAGGAGAAACTGATTCGAGGCTATCCACTCCTCTCGAAGAAGCCGGTCCTGGTGGTTCTGAATATCGGGGAAGAGCAGATCTCTTCCCCCCCGCCCTTGGAATACGATCACTTAAACAGCTTGGTGGTGCCTCTCAGTGCCAAGATCGAGGAGGAACTGACCCAACTGGAGGAAAGCGATGCCCGTGAATTCATGGAGAGCCTCAGGATTGAAGAACCCGCCAGAGATCGGGTCATCGCTTCATCCTACGCCTTGCTGGGGCTGATTAGTTTTCTCACCGTCGGAGAGGATGAGGTGCGGGCCTGGACGATTCGCCAGGGCGCTGTTGCCGTGGAGGCCGGAGGGGTCATCCATTCCGATATCGAGCGAGGATTCATCCGGGCAGAGGTCGTTTCCTTTGAGGATCTGGTCGAATCCGGCAGTATGGCAGGCGCACGCAAGCAGGGTCTGTTGAGACTCGAGGGCCGCCAATACGTCCTCCAGGATGGAGATATCAGCCATTTTCTCTTCAATGTCTGAGAGAGTTCGGGGACAGGCCCAAGAATTCTTCCTGAATTCGGGGCCTGTCCCCGAACTCTTTGGGTGATGTCACTTCGTCGTTCCGGAACAGCCGAGCAGGGCCACGGTCTCGGCATGGGTCGTGTAGGTAAAACAGTCAAAGAGGGCCATGGAGTGCAGTCTGAAGCCAGCATCCAGGAAAGGCTTGAGATCTCGTGCCAGGCTGGCGTGATCACAGGCCATCCAGATGAGCGCTGTCGGTGAGGGTCGGTCCGCGAGCACCCGGCTCAGACTTCTGGCGGCGGGCAAGCCGATACCGTCTCTGGGAGGATCGCAGATCAGGATGTCGGGGAATTCACGATCGTCAATTTTGGCCCGGATGAATTCTCGAACGTCGCCCACTACGGCCTGGGCCGACAGAGCAGGGTGATTGCGCTGCAGTGCGGTGATGGCCGATGCCTCCCCATCCACGGACCAGGTGGTGACCTTGTGTCCGGCGCCCGCCGCCAGCTCGGGAAGATCCGAAAGCGCTCCCGCCCCACAGTAAAGATCCCATGCCGTCCACTCGGCTTTCTCGTCAAGAGATGAGAAAGCCGGCTGCCGAAGCAGTTGCTGCAACTGATCCAGAATTTCTGCTCGATACAGGGGTAAGGCTTCGGAGTGCGGCTGCACGAATACCCGTGCACCCACCATGAACGGATCACACTCCGGATGGGCCACATCCGCAAATCCCTCGCTATCGACCTGAGCGCCGTTCCACTCCTTGACCAGGAGCTGCAGTTTCTTGCCAAGCTCTGGCTCCTCATTTCTTCTCCGGCACACCAGGGCGCTCAAGCTGAGGACCACGGCATGATTTCGCAGCAGGGTCGCTTCGAATTGCAGATCCACCAGACCTGTCCTCCGATACAACCGGCTCAGTTCATCAGTCTTGAGCCGGGCCAACAATCTCGAGTGGGTATCCTCCAAGGGGTGAGCGAGGAGAAGGCACGGTTCACTGGAGACGACCTGGTGGGAGCGCCGGGCGAAAAATCCGAGGGTCTCACCGTCAAAATGCCAACGGACCCTCACTCGATAGTTCAGGGGACTTCCCTGGTGACACCGAATCAGCCGGACCGCAAGGTCGACCTGCTCCGGAGACCAACCTCCCACCCGCCGGAGCGTCTGGATCAACCACTGCCTCTTGAGCGTGAGCTGGCCCTGGGGCGTCACGTGTTGCAGTTGGCAGCCTCCACAGCGAGCAGCCTGGGGACAAGGGGGATCCTGGCGCATCTCCGAGCGCTTGAGCACGCTCTCGAGGGATCCCTCTGCCAGCGTGCGAGTCTCCCGTTCCAGCCGGACGGTCACCCATTCGCCGCCGATGCCCCCTTCCACGAACACCACCTTGCCCCCGGGGAGCCGCCCTACGCCCCGCCCGTCCGTAGCGGTATCGTGAAGCTCGACTTCAGTGGAGACGGTTACGGTTTCGGCGGCAGGTAAATCGTCAAGTCCCGGGTCGTGCATTCGATCGCCCCCAACAAACGTCATCGGATTCTTGAAAGGGAGTACTCATCAAATCAGTTGTCCTCATTCGGCCGAAATACTAAACCGGAGCCGTTGGGAAAGCAATCCCGGTATCATCGAGCGCAACGTAGACGATCCCTCTGCGGATCGTTCAAGCGGCTTCCGCGTTGGACAGAGACTGACTTGACTACAAAACCGCAGTCCCAATAAAATGATGGCGCTCAAGTTTCTGCAGGCTATGAAAAGATCTCTTTTAGCTGCATCTATTTCCGGGGCTCTAATCGTGCTGCTTGTGCCGCTCATGGCGGCTCCGCGACCTTTATTCGACCTTGACTCTTTGGCCACCGGACCTTTCGCCAGGATGTCGACCTTGTACGAAAAGAGCTTCCTGTTCTTCAGCATCGATGTGCTGAGCCTGGAGGTTCGGTTCGGAAGTGAGGTTGCGGAAAAAGTGAAATCGTTCGTCCAGAACGGCGACGAGCCTTCCAAATTTGCCGATTCAATTGCCGACACTGCAATTCACGCACAGGATGCGTTTGTACATATCCGTTTTCTGCGAGATATTAGCCTCAATCGGTTCATTCAGGAAGCTCGCGAAAGCACCAAGCTGGTTCGCGAGGCCGGTATCATAGACAATCCAAGTTATGAGCACATTAGTAAAAACCTGCCTATCTGGTATGCGTCACTCGCAAAAAGGGGGATAAGGGAGGGGGATGAGATGTTCTACCGTATCCGGGGTGAGTCGCTGAGAGCAGTGTTCCGCGGTGTGGATGGAACGATATATGTTGATCTGGAGGACAAAGGAAGCCTGTTTTCTTTGGCCGTCCTGGGGGGCTACTTTGTGGAAAAATCCAAGTTCCGCAAGGGCCTGCTCCAGTCCCTGTTTCACGATTCCGCAAGCTCAAACTGAAGGACCTCGGCTCTACTCGAAGATCTCACCAGCCTTGAGAGAGAGGGCGCCAACGATACCCAGCTTTGGCAAGACGAACCCCATTTGGAAGATGTGCGTTCGGTTCAGGCAAAAGAGTGGGGAACGGGTGACTAGCAGGTGAAAAACGGATGATGGATCCTCATGCCCAGGTACAGATCGCTGCAACCCATTGAACAAACTGGAGCCGGCGAGAGGAATTGAACCTCCAACCTACGCATTACGAATGCGATCTTCGCCCTTTTTCGTAAGTCCTTGTAGGGACTCATTTTGACTCCAAATGCCCGACCCTGAAGGACTTGCGCTCGCAGTTGGAAGTGTCCACTATTTCCATTGTTTCCAGAATAACCTCCCAAAAAACCCACGTATAACCCACAACAATTTGACAACATTATTTCGAGTCCTTTCAACACTCAATTTGTATGCCTGGTGAGGGTGAGTTGTCCAGGTGCTGCTTACCCTTCACTACCTTATGATCTTTGCGTCAGGACCATCCTCAAGGCCGTATATTGACCGATTTGAACAACTAGCCAGAGCTTTCCGATTGCTGACCCTTTTTGCTATGGAAGAAGGATAAAGCGGCGACGGCCTTTTTGGTGTGCTGTTGAGAGAGGTGGGAATAGCGCAGGGTCATTGCATAGGACTTGTGGCGCATCAACTCACGGACGGTCAGCAGATCCACACCGCTCATGCACAGGTGCGAAGCGAAAGTGTGTCGCAGAGAGTGAAAATTGCAGTGCGGGATGCCTGACTGTTTCAATGCCTTGGAGAAATGGCTCTTGATGTCCACCGGCGCTTTTCCATTCCCTTTGGAGAAGATGTAGGGGCTGTCGAATCGGTGAGGGATCTTGCGTAAGGTTGCTTTCACTTCGTCGTTCATAGGAACGTAGGACATTTGACCATTCTTTTGATCCAAGAGTTCTATGTAACCAGTTCGGAAGTTCACGTCTGTCCACTTCAACGCCAGCAGTTCCCCTCGCCGCAATCCGGTGTTGACGGCCAAAATGATGAGGGATTTTAGATAGCGTGAGGCAGCAGCCAGGAGACTTTTCAGTTCTTCACCACTGAGGTATCTGAGACTCTGGTTTTGAACCTTCAATAACTTGACCTTTGTTCCCACGTTTTCAGCAAGGACCCCCCACTCGACAGCCTTTGTGAGCAGGTGTTTGAAATTGCACATGTCGCGATTGACGGTTGCGGGTTTGATCTGCTTGGAAAGCCTAGCTGCTTTGTAACCTTCCAGCAATGGGGGGTCAATGTCACTGAGCAGCAGGTCCTTGCCAAAGAAACGGACCATGGCCTTTAGCCGCCAAGACTTGTCCTTAAAAGCCTTCTGCCCTTCGGTTTTGCACCATCCAAGGTAACGTACTAAAAACTGACCCAGAGTGGCCTTGGATCGCTTTCTCATTTCCAGATATCTGCCTTCGTCAATTAGTGTCTGAGCCTTTCTAAGTTCCTTTTCTGCCATTTCCTCGGTGGCGCACAATTCCCGGATCCTGGTACCTCGATAGGAGGTGTCGATTCTCCATTTGGCCCCTCGCCGGCGGTAACCCTTACCCTTTTTTGGCATCGCTTTCTGCCTCCTTTCTAGATAGATGCTTCACAAAATTCTGGGCCATGCGGCTGGGCCTTCTAACCCCTGTCTCCCAGTGGGTCACTGAAACTCGGCCCACACCTAGCAGGTCGCCAAGCTGCTGCTGGGTTATCTTC
>JACZQQ010000131.1 GCA_022545645.1 Acidobacteriota bacterium
TCAGCCTGCAAACAGCTCTAGCCCGGATTATGCATAGTCCGGGTAGATCAACCGTAATCTTCCCAGAGAGAAAAGGCAATGAATTTTGAAGTGGATTTTGAGGTTAGACTCTCAAAATGGATTTTCCAGGCAGGTGACACCCTTGGATTGGCTCGTCATCAACTGGACCAGGAAGCGGCGCAGTCGCTTTTTCTCGGCTCCAGCCAATCGGGAGAAGCTCAGACCGGCGAAGAAGCTCTCAACGGAGCGGACGGTCGCCCTCTCCACCCGAATCTCAATGTCGCTTCCGGGCACCTGCAGCTTGAGTTCCAGGGGGGTATCCTCGGTCAGCTTCACGTCGGTTTTCAACCGGCAGCCGCCCATAGCGATATTGGTCACAACACCCTCGCCGTGTGTTTGTCCGCATGAAAACACGACCGGAAGGTGGGTCTGGAAGCGCCTGTGACTGCGACGATTCGCCTGTTTCTTCACGTAGCGGGTCCCCCATCGAAGTGCTCTGAAACGCCGCCAACAGGCTAGGCACCGATAGGGATAGATATAAACGAGACTCAGCAGGCACTCGAACACCCCACCTCGATGAAGGCGATTCCCGCCTTCCTTACCGCACTTCGGGCACTGTAAGGACATGACACCTCCGCTGGATTGAGAGACTTTCTTGAATCTTTAAAAAGAGTTTGAGTTCATTAACGGAGCAAGTCCGGTGCCAAAGTCTGATGAAATCTCAAAAGGAATGACGGACCCAAAACCTGTTGATCAATAAGGACTTATGTGGATCGTGTCGAAAGCACTGAGGACAGGGATTGAGCAAAGTGCCAACTAAGGTTTACCTCAACGCTTCGTGCAGACGCTTTGCGTAGAAAAAAGAGAAAAGAAAAAAGAAAAAAAAGAAAGGAGAAGAGAAATAGGGAACCACAAGTGCACGACTGCACGGCGGCGCGACGGCGCGACGGCACCCATTGCCTTTACCTTTTGGAACGTCTACCATCTACCCAAAGTCCGGTGGCTCAGTCGGGGAGAACCATGGTCGAGAAGAAAATCATACCCATTCGTCTTTCCCTGGTGCTTTCTCTGGTCCTCTTCAACCAGTGCACGTCCAATGTTCCCGACGTTCTGGCACCCGAGAGAATATTGCACAACGGCAAAATCGTGACGGTAGACCAGGATTTTTCCATTGCCCAGGCCGTGGCCATCAAAAATGGGCGCTTTGTTGCCGTGGGATCGGACAGCCAAATTCTGGCCCTGGCCGGAGCCCAGACCGAAAAGGTTGATTTAAAGGGAAAAACCGTTCTACCTGGATTGAACGATTCCCACGTGCACCTGGCCCATCGGGTCGGTGAACCTCCTGATCCTTTAATCCCTAAATTCGCTCAAGCCAGATCCATTGCCGAAATTGTGGAAGTGGTCGCTCAGAAGGTGGCCGTCACGCCTGCGGGAGAGGTGGTCTGGATTCCTCGCGGGCCCGGGATCCAGCAAATCCAGGAAAAACGATGGCCCACCCGCTACGATTTGGACCCCGTCTCACCGGAAAACCCGGTCATTCTTGCCTTCGCCGGAGATCAGGCCAACGTCGGCAACAGTCTGGCTCTGGCCGCCGCCAATATCGATCGAAATGTCCGCCAGCCTTACAAAGAGGGCCTTTTCGGAGAGTTCGATATCGATCCCAGAACGGGAGAGCCTACAGGAGTGGCTACCGGCTTTAGCGCATTTCACATGCTGCGGGAGGGAGAAGCGTTGAATGTCTGGCCCGCAGACAAATTACAGGAAAACATCCGCAGCGCTCTGGAGAGGGACATTCTTCCCAACGGAATCACCAGCCTTTCCGATCCCCTGACCAGCATGGAGAATCAGCCCACCCAACACGCCTATCAAAGACTCGTTAACAGTGAAGAAGGACTGCCCGCACGCATCAATCTGATGGTTCGGATTCCCGTGCGCGCGCTTTCTACCGAGGACTGTCTCCAACTCATCGACAGTCTTCTCTTCGCACCCCCTTTCAGAAGTGATTTTCTGCGAGTGGGCACCTTCAAGCTCAGCCTGGACAAGGGAAGCGGGGATGGCCTCTACGTTGTCCCGGCGGAAAAAGGGAGACGGGTGCTCATTGAGGGACACAAAAGGGGATGGCAACTGTACGTACACATCCGCGCCCCGGAGGCCTTTGACTATGCCACCCAGGCGCTGGAGGAGGCCTTTCGACTCTATCCTCGAGAGGACGCCCGGCACGTCTTTACCCACATCAACAAGCCCACGCTTGAGAACCTGGAGACCATGAAACGGCTGGGCATTATTGCCGACTTACAGGCCGGCCCCATCTATCACCTGCCCGATGACACGGAAGAGACCTACCCCCAGAATCCTCAACGGCCTGATCTGGGTCCCCATCCTGTGGCCACCTATCGGGACGCGGGAATTCCCGTGATCCTCAGCAGTGATCAGTCTCCGCTGGGTCCCCTGTTCAGCGTTTGGGAGGCCGTCAATCGAGTGCGCAAATCGGGCAAGGTCTTTCAACCGGAAGAGAGACTGACGCTGGAGGAGGCCATCCGGGCCGTTACCCTCACCTCGGCCTGGACTTTCTTTGAAGACGACGTCAAAGGATCGATCGAAGCGGGAAAATATGCCGACCTGGTGGTTTTAGGACGGGATATTCTCTCCATCGATCCCATGGAGATCAAGGATATTCCCATTTTGATGACCATGACCGATGGGAAGTTTGTTTACATCAACCCCAATCAGGATCCGATGCAGAAGGTGGACTATCTTCGACCCCCTGTGAGGAATTCCTATTTGGATTGAGAAACTGGAGAGTGAGTGCTCTTTTTGGAGGATTGTAAAAGATGGCCAAAGACTGGGCTTTTGTGGATCGATTCACACCGGACAAACCCTTCGAGCTACCCGGAGATGCCTTTCCCCCACCCGAGCGAATAGACACCGTCTCGGTCTCCCAGGCCGATTATGTGCGGCCCACCGACCCCGTGATCTGGCTCACCCACAAGAGCGTTACCCGCTGTTATCCCTGGTGGATCGCCGACAACTACCACATGATGAATGATGTTCTGGAGGGGGATCCCGTCTGGGTTGCATTCTGAGAGAACTGCAGCTCCGGGGGAGCTTATTTAAGCAGGTCCGACGGCATCGATCTCACCTTTTTTACGCCTGGACTGTACAACGCCACGGCGGCGGCCAAGGATCATCAGACCAACAACTGGTGGTCTCCCAACGACGGTGTCTGCCTTGCCGGACCCAGAGCGGGCCAGATCCTGCCCCGAATACCGCTTTACAACGGCACCTTCGAAGATTTTTGCCGGTTACACCCCCAGGGAGAGGTGATGATTTGGAATCACCCCACCCATCGTGACGGCCGCCATGGTCACGGCTCCGACGAGTTTCCGGGCCGGGTAGGGGTGAAAAAACATTTCTACGATACCATCCAGCTGGGTGATCTCGACCCCAGGCTTCAGGAAAACGAGATCGTTCTGGGCATCAATGAGGACTTCGGCCCACTGGCAGTTCCCCGGGTGGAGATCTGGAAAGAGGATTTCGTGTTCAACACCACTGCCGGTGGTGTCCCCTTTGTGGTCCTGTGTCTGCCTGCCACACACACCATGGGAGCCTACCATCGTTCGGTGGATGGGGAGGTGATCTCACTGAGTCGTTCCGGAGATTCTTTTCTCGACGATTCCTCAGGTTCACTGTGGAATATCGAAGGCCGCTGTGTGGAGGGACCCTGGGCCGGCAAATCTCTCCCGCCCCTGAACTTTGCCACACTGGAGTGGCACGCCTGGGTTTCCTATCATCCTGAAACACAGATTTATGAGAGCCAAGCCAAAAAGACTCTCATGCAGGTCCAGGACCCGTGTTTGGCGGAAGTCTGTCGACTCATTGGCGAAGATCACACCATTGAGCGGCAGTGGCCGGTCATGAAAGCCTGGCTGCCCGAGCGCGCCGATTCGGGAGTCGAAATCGTGATCAAAGGCCACCCGCTGCGTCTCTTTCATTTTAAAGGGGCCAGCGAAGGAGAGGACTGGGCAATTTGCCGCAAACACAGTGCAGGCAGCGGCTGCCTTGCCGCTACCAGCTTTCCGGAAACTCTCTACGCCGATCCAGCTCACCAGGAACGGCTGCCTGAGGATCAGATCCAGTGGTCTCCCCTGATTGAAAACGGTGCGATAAAAGAGATTCTGGAGACGGCAGGCGCCAACTGTAAGTTGGAGCATCCGGCTTTTCCCACATTGGGGGAGTTCGTTGAGCACTTGGAGGCGGCGGGTCACCGGGTCCGCCAGAGCCGATATCTTCTCAGCTCTGAGCTGACCGCCCGGGCCGAAGTGGGGTTTTCCTTAATGATCGGACGGGACCGCTGGAAGTTATTGCGATTCCCTTCCCGGGAACTGGCTGCCCAGGAGGCCAAAAGGAGAGGACACTGTATCCAGGGCGGAACATTCGTGCTCTGGTCCGATCCCCCCGGCATGTACGTGCAGTGGCTGACCTTCACCCGCCCGGATGAAGAAATTTCCTGGTCCGAGGCCCTCGAGGATGAAGCCTTTCGGACTCTGATCGAGAATTTTGGGGACCTAGCCTTGAAAATGCAAGGATAGCTCCCTGGCCAGTTTTCATTTGTAGAAGATGTTCAATCGAGCTGCTGCCGCTCGCAGATTCCTGTCGGATGTCCACAGTAGCGCTTTCGTCAACAAAGCAGATGCCAGTAGATGAACGTCAACCAGGCCGATTCCGACACCGATCAGTTTTTGGTGCTCGATGAACTCCAGGATCTCATCAGTTTCGGCTGTGATTGCGTCCGGGAGAGCCTGCAGTAAAGAAATGATTTCCTTGCGGTTCTTGAGACCTCCACAAGCCAATTCACCCATGATAAAAGGATGGCACAGGACCTGTTCATCCACCAGGAGTTCCTGCAGGTGAGGGTCACCTTTCCGGAAGTGGGAAACCCATATCGACGTGTCCACCAGGACCATGGTCACTGGCTGTTTAGCCTTCTCCTGCGAACGGGGTGAAGCGACTTTTCGGTCCCTGCCAGTTCAGCAAGTCTCTTGGCACTCTCTCGGGCAATAAGAGCTTCCAGGCCCGCATGAAGTAAGGCAGTCTTTTTTGTAATACCGGTAAGTCCCGAGGCCTTATTGATCAATTCTTCGTCTAGATTCAATGTCGTTCTCATATGCATAAGTATGCATAGATTATGCATCACGGTCAAGGAGATGAACTGAACGAACATCTGTCCCCATGACCTCTTGTCTGGATATTCTCTTACCGGTCGACACTCATTCAGTGCCAGCCCGAGAAAAAGGATTTTATCCGTAGGGATTTAGACTTTGCATTGTGGACCTGTCCCCGAACTCTCGGTCTCCGAACTCTCCACAGCTCTGATTTCCGCTCCGATCTCCGCTCTCCGCAACTCCGCTGACTGTTTTATCTTGTCTTTAGCCCATTTCACATCTAAGATTTGGAAAACATCACTGAACATCGTTTGGGAAAAACAAAAGGAGCTTAAAATGAAACATCTGTTTTTTCTTTCTTTGATATTGATCCTTTCTTCATGCGGAGGTCCTTCCGATTTGGAATCCGCTGAAGAACCAGGAGATGAAGTCTCGCAAGAGACCGAGGAGGGGAATGTGCAATCCGAGTGGGTGAACTTTGGCGACGGACACCGAGGATATCTGGTCAGGCCCAGCCAGGAGGGCCCATTTCCAGCCGCGGTCATGATCCATGAATGGTGGGGATTGAACGAGAACATTCAGGAGATGGCACGTGACCTTGGTGCGGAAGGATATGTGGTTTTGGCGGTTGATTTATACGGCGGCAACGTGGCCTCGACACCTCAGGAAGCAGGGCAATATGCTACTCAGGTCAGAGAGAATGTGCCTGAAGCAATAGAGCATATGAAAAGTGCCGCCTCCTTTTTGAGGGAAAGCGACTTTGTGCTCGAAGACGCCATTGCTTCCATCGGCTGGTGCTTTGGGGGAGGAATGTCGCTGCAGCTCTCACTGAATGAGAGCCTGGCGGCAACCGTCATCTACTATGGAAATCTGGAAACCAATGAAGAACGGCTGTCCGCTATAAAATGGCCCGTACTGGGGATTTTTGCCGACCAGGATGCGGTCATTTCGCTCGATTCTGTTCACCAGTTTGAAGCAGCATTGAATCAATTGGGAATCGAAAATGAGATTCACATCTACGAAGGGGTTCCCCATGCTTTTGCCAACCCCTCCAATCCAGGACACGATGCTGAAAAGACCGCAGATGCCTGGGAAAAGACGATTGCATTCCTGGACAGAAATCTCAAGCAGGCAGGAGGCTGACAAGCGCAGCTCGCTTATTGATCGAAAAACTCTTCCCATAAAACTTGGGGGTGACATCATGGTTCGACATTTATCTCAGCGAACAGATCTGTTTTTCATTCTGTTGGCAGCGGCGATTTGTACCGTTTTCCCGACATCGCTTTTTGCCCACGTGGCTCTCTTTCCGCAGACGACTCAGGCCGGGGCCCGACACGAGTCTTTCTACATCCGGGCACCGGTTGAAAAAGACATTCCGGTGGTCGAGTTGGGTTTTGAGGTGGACCAGGAGTGGCTTGAAAACGGGGGAGAGATCACCTTTGAGGACATACCCGACTGGCAACTCCACCTGGAACTGGACGCAGAAGAGCGAGTCAAGAAGGTGTACTGGACGGCCACCGAGGAGGGAGCGTTGCCCAGGACTTTCCAGATGATCTTCATGAGGGTGAATGTCCCGGATAAGCCTGGCCTATATCCCTTCGTTTCCTGGCAAAAGTACACCGATGGAAGCGTGGTCTGGTGGAACGAACCGCGAGGTCCGGGTGTCAACAACCCTTACCCAACGGTGAGAGTGGAGGAGGAACCCATCTTTACGGCCGGTCCCCTGCAAATGAGCGTCGGGGGTATCGCCCTGCTGGCCCTGGCGATGGCTCTCTACTGTTTGATGATCCTGAAAAAGCTGCTGGCTGAAAGAGAGCTGGACCGGACTTAGCGAGACTTCAGTCCCCATTGGTTGATTGCGTAGGGGCGCACGGCTGTGCGCCCTATAAGCCGTTGATAAAGCAGGGTTTGTGGGCGCACAGCCGTGCGCCCCTACGCTGCTTTGTAAACGAGAATCTATGAATAGTCCCGGCTTAGTTGACTCCATCTAGTGGCAGTATTAGGCTGAGGAAACCCATTACCGGACTTCATCCAAAAGTGAAAGGAGTGCCCAGCCCGAATGCCAAGCTTGAAGAAGGACTCGTTTTGGCTGGTCTGCTTGACGCTGGCCGTCTCGTTGATCCTCGAGGCCAGCGGACAGGTCACCCGTACCTTACCCGCAGTCACCTCTTCTGTGGTCGTG
>JACZQQ010000132.1 GCA_022545645.1 Acidobacteriota bacterium
GCGGGGGAGCGTTGGTGGACATCTTCAAGAGACAGTGGGGGATGATTCTGACCGGGTGCATGGCCGGGTCCGCCATCGCTTACGCCCTTGTGGGAGCTTCCCCCAACTTTCCACTTTTGATCGCAGCGGTGATACTGGTCATCCGTGACCTCCTGTGATGGTTGTTGATTCAACACCACCATCATCGCAGGAGGTTTATAATTGCGCCAGCGCAACGTAACGCGCGCTACGGCGCGGACTTATGGCTTAAGTTGGTGGCGTTCGTTCCAGGAACCTTAGATCGGTCTCAGTGGTTGCATCTCTCATATTGCTCTGCGTGTTCTTGGCGACTTGGCGGTTCAATTATTCCCATACGAAGCGGAAAGCGCGCACAAGGGCGCATGGTGTGACAAGAAAAATGTGCGGCGCTGCATCTCTGCATGTTCTGACGAAACAACGGACTGCGTGCTTTGCCGGTCGCGTTTGTGCGCACGGATGCTGCGCTTGGCCCTATGGTAGAGGGCGCGAAGGGTCACGCGAGTTGTTTGGCGTGACCCGACGCGTCCTTGCCGATGGTTGGTTTCGTGTCACCGCCCTTGCCCCCTCTGACGTGAAACACAGGGAGAGGACCGACGAGGGTCGGGCGACGCGGCCGGCACACGGCAGCCAGGTCGATCCGCATGAGCTGACCTCTCCCGGCGAGACGGCGGATCGTTGCACGCCCCGGTCCGAAGCGAAGCCAACCGGTCAAACCATTTGTTGAAGCAATCACGTTGGTGCGGTCGCCTGTCGGGCCGGCCTGGTTGGCCCGGCGCGCGCCCGCCGGCGTGTGTTTTCAGTGCAAAGTGAAAAGTGAAGGCCGCAGTTCGAAGTTCGAATTTTGCACTTGGAGTTGAGTTGATGGAAGAGTGCCCGATTTGTTTTTGTCAGCAATGGGAGCTCTTTACGACCGCCGTCGATCGTGTTCTCCTGCGGCCTGGAGAGAGTTGGGAGATTCAACGCTGTCAAGACTGTGGGTTTGGCCTCACCACGCCGGTGTTGAGTGAGGAGAAGATCAAGCATTATTATCCATCTACTTATCACGGAGATACTGTTCGAACCATTGAGGCCTTCCTGTCCGGAGAACTGCAGCGAAGCCGTTCCTGGAAGGGGGAGAAGGAAAAGGTTGATCTGGTCCAGCGGTTTGTGGACAAGGGGCGAATCCTGGACGTCGGTTGTGCAGATGGCAAGTTTCTGTGGGCGCTGGACCCTGAAAAATGGGATAGGACAGGAGTCGAGTTTGCCGAGCAAACGGTGCGGTTGGTGAATGACAAGATCCCGGACCTTACCCTGATTGAGGGAGATCTCTTCTCCGATAAGCTCCCAGAAAACTCATTTGATGTGATCACTTTCTGGCACGTCCTGGAGCATTTGCCTCAACCTCGGGCGGTGCTCGAGCGAACCCATAAACTCCTTCGGCCCGGAGGTTGGCTCTTCATTTCCTTGCCCAATTTCGACAGCCTCCAGGCCCGGTTGTTTCAGCGTCACTGGTATGCTTTCGATGATGTGCCCAGACATTTGTACCACTTTGCTCCTCGGCCCCTGGCCCTTTTGCTGAAGGAATATGGTCTGAAAGTCTGTAAGCACATGTTCTTTTCACCCAGGGTGAACTTCCACTGTTTAAAGTACAGTCTCATCAACTGGTCCGAAGCACATTTCGGCAGCCGCTTCCCTTACTACATGTTCAAGCCTCTCCTGATGGTTTTTCCGTTACTGGAACGAGTCAGCGGAAGGTGGGGTATGTTGACGACCATCAGTCGTAGAGACGATTGAAAGTGAAACAACGGAATTCCACAACGTAATATACTTCGGGGGATGGCTGAAGCTAAAACTGATGCCCAGTTGGTCAAGGCCACTGTGGAGGGTGATCCCCAGGCTTTTGAGGAAATAGTTGAACGCTATCAGCGGCTGGTTTTCAATATCATCTATCACTATATGGGCCGCCGAAACGAGGTTGAGGACCTGGCCCAGGAGGTGTTTTTGAAAGTGTTCCGGGCCTTGGATACTTTCGATGCGACACGACCCCTGAAGTCCTGGATCGGACGGATTACCGCCAACACCTGTCTGGACGAAATCAGAAAGGCGCCCAAGCGCAAGGTTTGGAGTTTTGCCGATCTGGGTGGAGATGAAGAGAGTAAGATCGAGTACTTCTATGAGCGTTTCGGTCAGCACAGCTCTCTGACTGAGAAAGATGTCGAGGATCTGTTCGAGCTTCTTGAAAAGCTCATGGAACGGTTAAATAGGAAGGACAAAATGGCCTTTGTTCTCCGGGAGCTGGAAGGGCTGAGCTATCCTGAAATTGCCAAGGCCCTCCAGAGCAGTGAGCTGGCGGTCAGACTTCGGGTCAGCCGCTCCAAAAAGAGGTTGCAGAAGGATCTCGAAGAGATTCTCTATTCGGGAAAGAAGAGGATCGATGACTAAAGAGCACATTCCTTTCGAGGAACTGGAGTTTGAGGACATACCGGATCCGTCTCACCTGAAGGATTGTGAGGAGTGCCGGAAAGGGTATCGGATTTTCAGTTTCCTGGGCTTTCAAGTGAAAGCGGCTCCTCGAATGGATCCCCCTCCGTTTTTTAGCCAGCGAGTAGCACGGTTGGCTAAGGCGCCGATGGTTTCCTTTGCTTCCCTGTTTCAACGGGTGGCACAGCAGCTGATTCCTGTGTTTGTAGCCGTGGTTCTGGTCAGCAGTTTCCTGCTCTATAGGGTGACCGAAGCGGAACCGGTACTGGAAGAGTATGCGGCAATTTTCTTCGAAGAACCGGCACCCGAGGACTTTTCGGTCGAAGATGTCGTGGACTCCCTTGGAGAACTGTCAGTGGAGGGGCTCCTTCCTTGAACAGTCGCAGCAAGGCCACCTTCCTGGTACTGCTTATTTTTGGTATCGGTGTCTTGTTTGGGGGAACTCTGGTCTTCTTTTGGGCCCAACCTCGGTTCCCGTTTCCTGAAGGCGCCCCTGGCCGGCGCCAGGAGGTTCGCAACAATCCGTCTCCAGAGCGCAGCATGAGCCGCTTGTCGGATGCTTTGGATCTGAGCCCATCGCAACGAACAGAACTTCGCCGGATTCTTGAGGGAAGTCGCCAGCAGCTTGGTGAAATCAACAAGGAATCCAACGGACGGCATCGAGCCGTTCGAAGAGAAACTCTCGAGCGGATTCAAACCCTACTGGAACCGGACCAGATGGAACGATTTGAGGAGTTTCTGGCCCAGCGTGAGCAACGCGGGCAAAGAAGACGGCAGGGCCCTGGGTCCATGCGCAGAAGAGAGAGACCCCCAGACGGCTCTCCGTAAGTACGAAGTCCGAAGGAATCGGCACCACTCCTCCTTCCTCACTTGTCGCAGCCAACAGCTACAATGGAGTTCTTTTTGAGGAAGGAAACAGATGCTCAGATACTGTCTGCTCTCTTGGCCGCTCCTTGTGCTGCTGATGCCTGAAGCCTTGGCCCAGATTCCATTCCCTCGAGACGAAAACAGGTGGGAAATCTCAATGTTTGCGGGTGTGAGTGGGCTGGGCGACAAGACTCTGGTCACGCCCGTCGAAGGGGGTACAACCCGAGATGTTGGCTTGAATTTTGATTCGGGCTACCTGCTGGGTGTTCGCATCGGAGAAAATCTCACGCCGCGTTTCGGGGCCGAGCTGGAGTATGCTCTGGCCAATCAACCACTTCTTTTTGTCAACTTGAGTCCCTCGATTCCTCTGCTGGAGTTGAGTCATAAGGTTCACAAATTCGCCTACAGCGTTCTTGTTTATCCCATGCAGCGGCAGGGGCGTTATATTCCTTTCCTCTCCATCGGGATGGGAGCCTCATTTTTCAGGGTCTCCAGTGATTCGGTAGACGATGCCTTACTGCAGGGAGTGGACCTGAAGAATCGATGGAAGTTTGCTTTTAGCTATGGCGGAGGGGTCAAGTTCCCCATGGGGCCTGAATGGGGCCTCCGTGTTGATGTCCGAGACCATGTCACCGGCGTGAGTGATTACGGGCTTCCCTCAACAGCTCCTCCTCTGGGCGCAGGCTTGCGCCCCAACGGACTTCTTCACAACTGGCAGGTGAGTGGGGGTCTCCTCTACACCTTCGGTGACCGCTAGAGAAACGCGCTTCGCGCGCGTTCCAGGTTCCAAGTTCCAAGTTGAAAGTTCAAAGCCGGTAAAACCATCCGTTCCTGGCTAGAGAAGGGCGAAGTCCAACCGCACGACCGCACAACAGCACGACTGCACAAACTCTAGTGAGTCATGGCGTAGATGATGTAATTGATTCCCAACTGGAAGGCGAGGTTGGCATATTCACGCGGATAGATTTCGACTTCAGCCCACTCCCAGGCGTCTCCCAGGTCGACGTTGTGATTGATCATCACCATGAGCCGTCCCTTCTCATCCTGTATGCCCTTGTAGTGAGCCTCATAGCCCCCTTTTTCCCAGGTTCTCCCACTGTAAACGAACTGGAGTCCCGGGATTTGGATGAGTTCCTTGATGTCGTAGTAGCAGTGAAAGATGGGGTGGCTGATGTCGAGGTCAATCGGTTCGTACTCCGGGAAGACCTTCTTGATTTGTCGGTAAAAGTTCTGCCATTCGTATTCCCCGTGAAAGTCATCCACCACCAGAAAGCCTCCTCGGAGCAAGTACTCCCTCAACTGGCTGGCTTCCTGGTCCGATAAATTCATGGTTCCCACTTCAACCGCATAAAGAAAAGGGTAATTGAACACTTTAGGGTCGGAGATGAGAAGGGCCTGATGTTCGGTGTTCACAAACCCGAAATCGGTGAGTTTTCTCAGTCCATAGAGGAACTGCTGGTCGGCTTTGGGATAATCGATGGCCCAGGACGAACCTGCCCAGTCGTGTCCGGAATACACCAGTCGCAGGAAGGTGAATTCCGGAGTACCGGCTCTCTCTTGAGGATCGGGGAAATCGTCAATTCGCGCGCTTGCAAATCCAACAAACAAAATCAGTAACAGAAACCTCGTATACATGTGACTCTACTATTATAGCCGGGGTTTGATAGACTCTGGGTTGAGGAGCTAGACTGCGATGGTTGATCGATCCAGATCCTTTTTCCTGAGAGGACTCGCCGTTGCTCTTTGCGCCCTCATCCTTTCATTGATCATCGGTCTGCCTCAACCTCCAAAAACGGAAGCGGAGGAGGTCCCCACTCTAGCCGATCGAGAGTTTGAGCGGCTGTCTCTGGAACTGAGCGAAGAACCGGGTTACTTCGACACCGATAATTTGATCTCCAACGAGATTTCCTATCAACAGGTCCTTCCAAAATTGAAGGAGATCACGAGAGCTGGACAGGCCTATTTGGGAGTTGGGCCCGATCAGAACTTTACCTACATCGTGCAGGTCAGACCTGCAACCGCCTTCATCATTGATCTTCGCCGCGACAATCTATTGCAACATCTGTACTTCAAGCAAGTCATCGAGGCTTCAAAGGACCGTTGGCAGTATCTCTCACTGTTGTTTGGCAAGGAATCTCCGCAAGACTTTCGACCCGATCCTTCAGCCGATGTGAACCGTTTGGTTCACCACTTTCGGAGTCTCTCGTCAGACCAGGATTTCTTTGAACAGAACTTTCTAGAAGCCTGGTCATCCATTCGAGGACGTTTTCCCCGGCTGATCCAGGAGGAGGATCGTGACACCCTTTATGAAATCGCTGCTACCTTTTTCAAAGAAAACCTGCAGCTCAAATTCCGGAGCTATGGCCGTCGGCCTCGGCCTCACTACCCTACCTATGAGCAACTGATGACACAGACCGATAGCAGCGGTGAAATGCGAAATTATTTGAATTCCGAGAACGATTTTCAGTTTTTAAGAAAGATGCAGCTGGAGAATCGGATTGTGCCGGTCATCGGGGACTTGGCAGGGCAAAAAGCCATGAGAGATGTAGGAGAATACTTGAAGAAACAAGGCTCTGTGGTTTCGGCCTTCTACGTGTCCAATGTGGAATTCTACTTGTTCGGTGATGGAAGGTTTCCCCTTTTTCTAGAGAACGTGAAAAACCTGCCCGTCGATGGAAACAGTGTCCTGATCCGGAGTGTTTTCAACCATTGGCAAAGGCATTCAGAAACTCTGCCCGGATATTACGTCACCACCTTGCTGCAGCGAATCGACGGTTTGCTGGGGCTTTACCAGGAGAGACCCTATCGAGACTACTGGGATGTGGTCACCACGGACTACATTCCAACCCAAGTGAACTGATACAGAATCCGGCAGCCCTACTGCATAGAAAGGCTCTTAGAACTGCTCCCGTTGGGGGTTATGGGTGTCTTCGAAGCCAGATTCTGGACAAGGAGATGACGGTGAGAGCGAAAAACCTCCGCCTGTCGAAGAATCTTCTTTTCAGACTTCGTGTGGTCCAACTCTAAGGTCTCTCGGATAAAGGAAACCACTCGGGCCAAATAGAGAGGTTTCAAGGCCTTGATCACCCTCAGTTCTCCAGCACGATCCGGAGCACGGTCGTAACTGCACAAAAACTCATAAACGAGATTCATCCACATCAGGCTAGAGAGTCGAAAGCGATGAGCTCGAAACATTTCCTGTATTTTCTCCCCCGTTTTGGGAGGCGAAATTTGCAAAATCAAACTCTGGCTGGAAGTGAACTCCCGAGCGGCCTGTCGCTTTAAATCCTTATAGTCGATGGGCAATTGCTTGGGGGGCGGGAAGTGACGGGGCGCGGCCGTATACGGGTGGCGTCTCGACTTTGATCAAATCTCGGTTCCACCGCTCTTTGGATTGCAGCAGGCTGTCAAACAGAGTATCCACAACCTGGGTAAACATTTTTCCCAACTTGGGTGAACTGGGATTGTGAACTTTGGAACCCAATCCCACCAGGGCAAGGCGAAAATCCCCCAGGATAGCCTGGGTGGCCATGAAGATGTCCACCCCATATTGACGAACGTTCCTTCCCCATCTTTGGCTTCTCCAATGTTCCATGAGTCTGGCGGAAAAGGCGAATTCGCCTGCAATCGGCTGACGAATCTTTTTGCCCAACAGTGCGTAGATCAGAGGATAACAGAGATGGTTGGTAATCGTTCCATCGTACTCGTTTCGACTGTAAAGCGGCGCCACAAACTCGTAGCCATTGATGATGGGTTCGGCCAGAGAACGTGGCCAAGAGGGGCGAATACTGCGCAAATCGGCATCCACTACCACCACCACCCTCGGTTGATACTTGGAGAGGTAGGTAAAAAGATTGTGAAAGTTGTTGCCTTTTCCTTCGACTCCGGGAGC
>JACZQQ010000320.1 GCA_022545645.1 Acidobacteriota bacterium
ATGAGGAAACCTAGGAATATTTTATGAGAATTCATTGTAGATACCCCTCTTTCAATGTGTGTGATCGCTGTGCATGGTAAGCCGTGGAGGGGCGAAAGGCAATAGGAAAAGCCCCTTGAGGGAGATCAGCCTGTCCCAGCCGCCATATATTTTAAAAATAAGTTTCGGGACGATTCTACCCACCCTACTGAAGACCGAGACTTGATTTTGGGTTCTTTGGGTGAGGAACCCAACGAACCTCCTCACCATAGCCATCCCGGTGGGGTGAGAAAGAGGTAAGAGAGGTTATTCCCCGTCCTGATCCGAGAGGATGGCGATCAGGGAAAGGGGGTCAATGCGGGTTCCGTTGAGACGCACCGTCCAATGCAGGTGGGGGCCCGTGACCCGACCCGTGGCTCCCACGTAGCCAATCACTTCTCCGGGGGACACCCGATCCCCTTCTGCCACGGCGAAACGGGAAAGATGGCCGAAATAAGAATAGAGACCCTGCCCATGATCCAGGATTATGGTGTTCCCCGAATAGTAGAGAGGAGAAACCAGAACCACTTTCCCCGTATTGGGAGATTTCACGGGGGTTCCCTCATCGGCATCAAAATCGGTACCGGTATGGGGGCTGCGCGGTTGCCCGTTCAGGATACTGCGCTTGCCAAAGCCACTGGTGGGCGCTCCCGGGACCGGTGACTGAAAGGAGCTGTGCCAGATCTTCTCAGGATTGAGGGCGGCAAAAATCTCTCGGGTTCTCTTGGATTCCCTGCGGATGCGCTCCAGCTCCTGCTGGGGAGGATTGACGAATTTCTCCTCTACCGTGAGCCGGCGAGTGGGAAATTCCTTATCGAGCACCCGGAGTGAGTAGGTGGCTTCTACAGGAACTCCGGCAACCGTGGATCCCGTGAGACTCAACGAGTAGTCGTCCGGGGTGGTTTCCAGATCGATGCCGACCAGCCCTTCCCATACCCTGCCATCCTCGGTGGGATAAAAAGCGAACGCTTTTCCAAAAGCTTTCACCTGCATGCTGCTCAGGGGCACAGCGCTCTGAGCCCTAATGAGGACGGCCTCTCCCGGCTGCAGGGAGCGGGCCAGATGAGAAATTTCCAGTTGGGATCCGCCTTCAACAACACCCCAGGAGGGCAAGACCAGAAGGATCCAAAAGAGTGTCCGCCAGCTCACGAATGACCTCTTCTCATTTTTTCTTCCACACTGCGAACCTTTTCCGCCGATGTTTGTGGCCGATCCGTGCGGGTTCCCACCTTGAGGCTGGTCGAAATTCGAGGGGCCCCCATTTCGTGAACCCGAATGTGACATTTCTTAATGGCCCTCATCACGGTGTCCCATTCTCCTTCGATGTTGGTCCCGTTGGCGTGCAATTCGACCTGCAGTCCTTCCTCTTGGAGAATCTCCTCACAGGCAGCAATATAGTCAGAAAGGCTGACACCTACGCCTAGTGGAATCAGGCAAAACTCAACGATGACATTCATGGGTGTGCTGTCGCTTAGTGCCTCGTTCCATAAATACGGTGATGTTTGTGGCGAGCGCGACGGCGTCGAGTTCGCGAAGCGACGACGACGCAATGTCAGTGACATCGTGGAGGAGGAGAGACAAAGAAATCGCCGCTGTCCCGCCGCCACCCTTTGGGCTGATGGAGGTTGCGGCTGATCTCTGTGTCGCTCGTCGTCGCCGATGTCCCTGCATCGCCTCCTCCTCGCTCCTTGATCTCCACTCCCAAGCCCCATCAGCAAACATCATCGTATTTATGGAACGAGACACTTAATCCAGAAGAGGAGTCCGCCCGGCGAAACCCTCATCCACCTCGTGCCAGAACTGGATGTCCTCTTCGCCATATTTCCAACAAAGATAGATTTCACGTCCCTCCTTCAGGTGGGGAAAATCGATGAGTCCGTCTTGAAGGCTCCTCAGAACACACCCGGTTTCCTGAAGCTGAGTCAGGCAACTTTGAAGGGATATCACAATGTCCAGGTAGGCGGTTCCTTCCGGTCCTCCCGTGTTGCTGGAAGCTGAATCGGCCAACTGCTGGACCACCTCTCGATATTCTTCCAGGCGATGGGAAATCACCATCACCTGGCCCAT
>JACZQQ010000133.1 GCA_022545645.1 Acidobacteriota bacterium
CTTAAGTCCCAATAGCCTGACCCTGGAAACCGAAACCCCCATCACCTCCAGCTACCAGTGGAGCGCCGTGTTGCCCAACCTAGACCCGCAGGCCCTGGCCTCGGCCAGGACCGCCAATCTCTCTGATAGTTTGCTTCAGTTACCGGTCCTGCCGGATCGGGTGTCTGAGCTGGCCCGGCAGATTACCGAGGGCAAGGACAACGACTTCCAACGGCTGGAGGCAATACGTCAGCACCTGCTGACGAACTACACATACGACCTGGAGAACACTGCCCCGCCGCCGGGCCAGGACGGGGTGGATTACTTCCTCTTCGAAGACCGTCGGGGAGTTTGCACTTCCTTCAGTAGCGCCTTCGTAGTCCTGGCCCGGTCCATCGGCATTCCCGCCAGGATAGTGGGCGGGTGGGCGGTTTCTCCCACGGCGGACCTACAGCCCGTCCGCGCATTCCAGGCCCACCAATGGGCCGAAGTCCCTTTCGAGGGTTTGGGCTGGGTCACTTTCGACGCCACCCCCGGCGGACCAACGAGCCGGGTCATCCTTGGTACGGGAGATGATGGCGGGGGCGGGGGCGGAGGGGGCGGCGGTGAGGACGGCGCCGGTACCGAAGCACTGCCCCTCATTTTCGTGGATACCATTACCGAGATCACAGACATCAGCGAGACTCGAATCCTGAAGGGGTCCAGCGTGTTTGTGAGCGGCACGGTCACCGATCTGCAGGGTCTGGCCGTGCCTGGCGTGACGATGACCATCACGGCCGAGGACGGCCAGGTGCAGAGCGCGACGACCGGCCCGACGGGTACCTACCGCTTCGAGGGCCTCGCGCCCGCTCGCTACCGGATCGGCGCGACGCTCGTTGGGTTCGGCACGCTTACTCGCGAGGCCGTCCTCGACGCCAGAACGCCGGTCAGCATCGACTTCGTGTTACGTCCGAGCTACACCGAGGCGGTCGTCGTCAGCGCAGGCCGAAACGAACAGACGCTGCTCACGGCGCCGGCGACGGTCACGGTCAAGCCAAAGGAAAGCTCGATAGAAATCACTGGTGCGCTTGCTTGCCTTGGAACCTCCGGACCGAGTCTTCATGCGCTTCATTCGCTTTCACCGGCGCGGCTAACCGCCGGAATGAAAAGAGCCGCGATTTCTCGCGGCCCATGGGAAAATTGAAAATCGGCATTTACTTCTTTAACAACTGAGTTGAGCGTACCGCGCTAAATCTGGGTGACTCTCCGAGGGTTCCCCGATACCGAACAGGGATCTCGAAGAATTTCTCTTAGAAAGGAGGTGATCCAGCCACAGGTTCTCCTACAGCTACCTTGTTACGACTTCACCCCAGTCATGAACCATACCTTCGGCGCTTGCCTCCTCGCGAAGAGGTTAGCCCAGCGACTTCTAGTACAGCCCACTTCCGTGATGTGACGGGCGGTGTGTACAAGGCCCGGGAACGTATTCACCGCGGCATGCTGATCCGCGATTACTAGCGATTCCAACTTCATGCAGTCGAGTTGCAGACTGCAATCCGAACTGAGAACGGCTTTTTGGGATTCGCTCACTCTTGCGAGTTGGCTGCCCTTTGTACCGCCCATTGTAGCACGTGTGTAGCCCGGGGCATAAAGGCCATGAGGACTTGACGTCATCCCCACCTTCCTCCGGCTTTTCGCCGACAGTCCCCGTAGAGTGCCCAGCTTAACCTGATGGCAACTCCGGGCAAGGGTTGCGCTCGTTGCGGGACTTAACCCAACATCTCACGACACGAGCTGACGACAGCCATGCAGCACCTCTGTCCCAGTCTCTTAAAAAGAGAACGTTACATCTCTGCAATTGTCTAGGTCAGTTCAAACCCCGGTAAGGTTCTTCGCGTTGCGTCGAATTAAACCACATGCTCCACCGCTTGTGCGGGCCCCCGTCAATTCCTTTGAGTTTCAGCCTTGCGGCCGTACTCCCCAGGCGGGGTACTTATTGAGTTATCGCCGACACGGAAGGACTTTCAATTACCCCCCACATCTAGTACCCATCGTTTACAGCTAGGACTACCGGGGTATCTAATCCCGTTTGCTCCCCTAGCTTTCGCGCCTCAGCGTCAGTGTCTGTCCAGGAAGCCGCCTTCGCCTCTGGTGTTCCTCCCGATATCTACGCATTTCACCGCTCCACCGGGAATTCCGCTTCCCTCTCCAGCACTCCAGCCTAGTGGTTTCTCAGGCCATTCCCCAGTTGAGCTGGGGGCTTTCACCCAAGACTTCCCAGGCCGCCTGCGCGCCCTTTACGCCCAGTAATTCCGAACAACGCTCGCCCCCCCCGTCTTACCGCGGCTGCTGGCACGGAGTTAGCCGGGGCTTCCTCCAAGGGTACCGTCATTTTTTTCTTCCCCTAGGACAGGAGTTTACGACCCGAGGGCCTTCATCCTCCACGCGGCGTTGCTGGGTCAGGCTTTCGCCCATTGCCCAAAATTCCCCACTGCTGCCTCCCGTAGGAGTCTGGACCGTGTCTCAGTTCCAGTGTGGCCGTCCGTCCTCTCAGACCGGCTACCCATCGTAGCCTTGGTAGGCTTTTACCCCACCAACTAGCTAATGGGACGCGGGCCCCTCCTCCGGTAGGATCTAGCTCGAAAGCTAAATCCTTTTCCCTTTGAGTTTGACGTCAAAGGCTTATGCGGTCTTAGCCCGAGTTTCCTCGGGTTATCCCCCTCCAGAGGGCAGGTCACCCACGTGCTACTCACCCGTTCGCCACTTTACTCAGGTTCCCGAAGGATCCCTTTCTCGTTCGACTTGCATGTGTTAGGCACGCCGCCAGCGTTGATTCTGAGCCAGGATCAAACTCTCAGATTTTTCTCTCTTAACTCAAATATACTGACGGGCTGTTTCTGTCTGGTTGTCAAAGAACACGGCTTTTCGGCTGATTTCCAGCCTCCACCGAGAGGTATCATAGCCTAAGACTTACCCAGTTGCAAGCCGAAACAGTGACAACTGACAACTGACAGACGAATTGCGCGCCGGCAACTCATCGTGGTTGGGACCTGTCCCTCACAGAACTGCCATCATAGTTTGGTCAAAGGATCAATGGTCGGATTACTGTCAGCTGTCAGCTGTCAGTTGTCAGCACTTCTCCCCTACCCGATCACGCTCTGAGGGCTGGAGTAGGTTTCCTTGAGGTATTTCTGAGCTTCGGCCTGGGCGCTATTGTAGTCCACCTTGGTGTTGACGGCTTTCTGGTACTCGGCAAGGGCACGCTGCCTTTGCCCCAGAACGTCATAAATCTTTCCCAAATAGATATGAATCCAGGTTTCCACCCAGTCCGGCTTACGATCTCCATTCAATGCATCCCGAAAGCTGTTGGCAGCAGTGGAGAAATTGCGTTGCTCGAAAAAGACCTCGCCCAAACGATAATGAGCGATGGAAGTCCTGGGATTCAGCTGGGTTGCCTTTTCATACTCACGAATGGCAGGAAGAAATTCCTTGAGTGCCTGATATTCCTCTCCCAAGGCAACGTGAACCGCAATCCGCATCCGTGGGGAATCACTGAGAACCTTTCCATTCGGATCCAGCTCCATCCGAAGCGGCATCGTCTCTGTGGGAAATGTAAAAGCCGTGCTCTTTCCACGGACGTTCAGCTCCTTGTCCTCCGGCTGGCCCTTGGTCTCAATACGAACCTCCAGGGGCATGCGGAAAAGCTCGATATTCTGTTTGATCTGACCGCGAATTTTGAAACCCCCATCCCGCAGTTTGTAGATGGTATAGTCGATGCGAAACTCGGGGACTCCCACAGAATCCACCCACTGCACGAAAAACCACCTGTAGTCCTCTCCTGTTCTCTCCTGGATAAAGGCAACGAATTCAGACGTGTTGACGGTCTGTTGAGCTTTTTGACGATACCAATCGCCCAGCATCCCATCAAACTGCTCCCGGCCCACCAACTGACCAAGCATGTACAAGATCCAGGCCCCCTTGCTGGCCACAATGGACTGGTACTGGGCAGATCCGCTCTGCAATTCCAGTCCCTTGCTGACGGGAGCATTGCTTTCGTATTTCAGGGCAGAAACAGCTTCACGGGCCAATTCGGTCGAGAACCGATCCGAATGTTTGACTTCGAAATAACGCAACGCCGCATAGGTGGCAAACCCGTCCTGTAACCAGGCGTCCGAAGACCTACCAGGTCGCAGCGAATACCCCCACCACTGGCGAGCCACCCTCCTGGCCAATTCCATGATGGGGATCGCGGGACTTTGCAAAAGGGATGATTCGAGCAGAATCAAACCCGCGCATCCCGTAGAGGGAAGCCGCACATTGGAAACCTGCACGAAATTCAGGGCCTCCTTGGGAAGAGGACCATATTCGCTCTGAAAGAACTCGAGCATCTGGGTCACTTCATCGACGAAGGGGCGAAGGTCTCGATCGAACGCTTCGGTCACATAAAAAGTCAATGGAATAGAGGAATCCTCGAATTTCTGTCGAAAGAATCGGGCCACCACCACCGGAATTCGAGTCAGCAGCTGACCACTTTCCCAGGTGAAGACCTCGCTGATCCCTAACGTCTCAATCGATCGCATTTCTCCGGGAGCGACCACGCTAAAACCCAAAGGAACCGTGATTTTCACGGTGGCCGTGGCCGCATCTAAGGGGAGGCGGTGAGAGGGAAACCAGTTCCCTTCGCTCAAGAGTATCGCTCCCCCGGGATAAATGACGGCGCTCTCCGCTTGAGGCGTGTCCAGAAAGGCGTATGTTTCTTTTTCCAGAGTCCCTTCGAAACGAAAGGTGAGGGTCTTCTCCGTCCCCTTTCGAAAAGTTTCGGAACCCCGAACCCGCAGTCGGCTGCTCTCGAAATTGTCGAAACTCGTGGAGTAGGAAACATCCTCCTCGTCACGAACTCCAAGCAGACTGAGACGAGTATTCAGCTCAAAGGGCAGACTGACACTGTCCTCCAGGAGAACAAATCGAATCTTCACCTCACCCTTCACAAAACTTTCATCCGGAACCACCTCTGCGCTAATTTCATAGTGTTGCACGTCCAAAACCGGTGACGCTCCGGGTGCCTGTTGAGCCCAGGCCGGGGTGATCAACCCGAGTAGAGAGAAAGTCAAAAACAGGTTTTTCATCACTCTCTCCCCCTGGAAAGAAATTGGCTAATGTGCTTGGCACTCTCTTCGTAGGCGTCCTGCTCTCCCAATTTCTCTGAAGCCATCTGCAGATTCCTGCTCACTTCCTCTCTCCGGCTCCGGTCCTGCAATAACTCCAGAACATATCCTCCAATGTTTTCACCTGTGGCCTGATCCTGCACAAACTCGGGCACGATCTTCTTGCCGGCGATGAGGTTAGCCAGGCAGTAGGTATCCGTGTCCACGAAGGGCCTAGCCAGGTACCAGCTGGGACGTGAGATCCGATAGACCATAGCAAAAGGGACATGAAGAATGGTCGCTTCCAAGGTCGAGGTGCCGCTTTTCACTATAGCACAAGCGACCCGAGACAGCAGTTCAGATCCCTTCTCCTCCTTGATCTCAAGCCGCAATGGTGAGTTGCCCTGGCTCAACCAAGACTCATAGACGGTCTGAAGCTGGCTTCTGGTGATCCCGGGAGCCTTGATCACCCAAAACTGGACTGGACAGCGGTCCGCCACACAGCGGGCCGCATCCAGCTGGACCGGAAAAATCTGCTCCACTTCCCTCTCTCGGCTTCCAGGTAAGAGGGCCACCACGGGCACCTCCGAGGATGTTCCGTCTCCATCCGATCCGTTCTGAGCAGGACCCAGAAACTCCCGCAATGTAATCGACGGATTTCCCACATAATGGGCCTTGATTCCTTGACGTCGGTAGAACTCCTCCTCGAAGGGGAAAATCACCAGCATCAGATCGACGAAGCGTTTGATCTGATGGACCCGCCGGGGACGCCAGGCCCAGACCTGGGGTCCGATGAAGTAACAGATGGGGATCTTCATCTGCTTGAGTCGACGGGCCAGGATCAGATTGAATTCAGGGAAATCCACCAATAGGGCGAGCCGGGGTCGACGCTTGCGACATTCCGCCAAGATGCGGCGGTACAACTTCCAATATCGGCTCATGTGGGCCAAGGCTTCCCAAGGTCCAATAGCAGCCAGTTGGGAGACATCGGTGAGCAGTTCAACACCGGCAGAGGCCATTTGAGGACCCCCGCTGCCAAACCATTCCAAGTTCCACTGGGGATGGAGCACTTCCAGTTGCCTGATCAGTCCGGCGGCATGGTTTTCTCCGGAGGTTTCACCGGTAACGACCAGGATGGACTTGCTTTGAGAAGGCACGGGTTAGATTCTCTGGTTGATCCAGCCACCGCCCAGGACACGATCTCCGCTATAAAAAACCGCAGCCTGTCCGGGTGTCACGGCCATCTGGGGCGTCTTGAAAAGGACTCTGGCCTGGCGACCGCGATGAGAGTGGTTCTTTTCAAAAACGATGGAAGCGGGAACTTGCTGATGGTGGGAGCGAATCCGAACTTCAGCCTCCACAGGTCCCTCCGGCCAACAACCCGAGATCCAGTTGAGCCGATCAGCGATCAATCCCCGGCTGTACAGATCCTCCTTGTAGCCCACAATCACCGCATTTCGATGAACCTCCAGTCGCAGGACATACAAGGGGCGAGAATGGGCGATTCCCAAACCGCGACGCTGCCCCACGGTAAACCGATAGACCCCCAGGTGAGTTCCCAGACGCGTACCGTCCTTAAAAAGGATGGGGCCGGGCCGATCCGATCGTTCAAGAAGCGGGACCAGCTCTTTCTTGACTTCCTCCGTATGGTTCCGAATGAATCCGCCGTAATCTCCATCGGGAATAAAACAGATCTCCTGGCTGTCCGGCTTGCCCGCCGTCGACAAGCTGTGGGAACTGGCGATTTCACGAATGCTCGACTTTTCGTACTCACCCACGGGAAACTGAACATGGGAGAGTTGCTCCTGTGTAAGCTCGAACAGATAATAGGACTGGTCTTTGCTCAAACACTTACCCTTGAGGAGCATATGGCCCTCCTCTGGGGTATAGCTAATACGCGCATAGTGCCCCGTCGCGACCCGATCGATGCCAATTTTCCTGGCGAAAACCAGGAGCTCATCGAATTTCAAAAAGGTGTTGCACAGAGTACAGGGAATCGGGGTCCTCCCGGACAGATAATCATTGATGAACGGTTCTATAACCCTCTGTTCGAATTGCTGCTGCAGGTTGAGAACGTAAAACGGAAAACCCATTTGCTCAGCAACTC